>JAGRAS010000121.1 GCA_020434465.1 Bdellovibrionales bacterium
CTGCTTTAAGCGGCTCTGGATGGTAAATGACAAGCATAATACTCTCCTTCTTAAAAACTGTCCTCTGGACATTTTCGATTGCGGCGGGGATAACACACATATTAAAACTTAGTAAATGAAAGCAAAAATTGAAATATTAGGCTGTGGAACATCTACGGGAGTTCCTATTCCACTATGTGATTGTAATGTTTGCACGTCCACAGACCCAAAAAATCAACGCTTAAGAAGCTCTGCTGTTGTTAGCTTACCGACAGAAGAAAATATTTTGATTGATACAAGCACAGATTTTAGGCAGCAAATCTTACGAAGCAAACTTAGTTCAATTGAGGCTGTCTTATATACCCATGCTCATTCCGACCATTATCTGGGAATTGACGATCTAAAACCTATTTACTACGCTAATAATAAGGAAATCCCTTGTTATGCTGATCTTGAAACCGCAAAAAGAATAAAACAAATCTTTGATTATATTTTCTCACCAGATCCTAGCTGGAAAGGCTCAAGGCTACCCGAACTTAAAATCAATCATATTAAACCATGGGATTCTATTGAAATTGCTGGGAAAACAATTGAAGTATTTCCTCTTTACCATGGAGATATGCTTATTCAGGGTTTTAAATTTGGTAATTTGGCCTATGCGACTGACTGCAATCGAATACCAGAAGAAACAAAAAAACTTCTTACAGGAATAGATATTCTTATTCTTGATGCAGTTAGAGTTAAGAGCCACCCTAGTCATTTTACTATTGAAGAAGCAATTGCGAGTTCTCAGGAACTCTCTGCGGGAAACACATACCTTACACATATGTCACACGATGTAGAGTATCAGGAAGATTCAAAAAAACTGCCTGAGAATGTTTATTACTGCTATGATGGTATGACACTCGAGTTTGACTGGCCCTGATAAACTGACTCTAAAGAGCCCATAGTAGAGTAAGAATTCAAAATAGATTAAACTTAAAAAATGGCAGATCGTAGAAACTTTATAAATCGCAGTGGCTTTGTACCTTTTGAAGGAAACTCTAGCTTTCATCCAAATTCTGAAAACAGGCCTAAGCTACCATCCCAGGAAGAAATCGCGGACTCGAAAGCCCTAGCTCAAGAAATAATTGATGCTAAATCAAGCAAAGAATTAGTTTCCGCTGCTAAAAAGGCCAGAGAGCAAGCTTCAATCAAATCAGAAATTCTTAAAGCAATTTTTGCCAAACTTACACTGATCGATGAAAGCATTCCTGAAGGACTTGATAAGCCATCTACTTTACTTACTTGCGAAGCACGTAAAGAATTAAAGCAAACAGCTTTGCACTGTTGTAAACCGCTTGAACACTGTATTCAAATAAGCCTTCAAAAACAAATTTCTAGTGGCAGTAGATTATGTAAAAATATTGCCCTTGATTGCCTGCTGGATAATGGTGTTTGGGAAAGCAGATTGCAATTCACTTCTTTTCAAATCATAGATACATGCAAAAAATCATTAGTTGATATCATAAATCAATCACAACAAATAAAAAGCAACTCTGGTACCGTTCAAAAGCTACTAGAGGTTATTTTTAGACGTGAAGAAGCATCTGCTATGAATGCTCGACTTTTTAAAGCAGTCTGGCACAAAAGCAGCTCACAAACTGAAAGACACTCAGTTGACGACGATAACAGTCCTGAAATTAGAAGGACTGCTGCTAGCTATGCTGTGTTTTGTGACCATTTAGAAGGTTCTTCTATATCTAAAAATTTGGATTTATTTTGCAATTTTGAAGATCTGCAAACAGCACTTAGCTTATTGATTGACGCTGGAAATTTTAACTCTATTCATAGAGAACAATTGGTAGAAATTCTTAACTCCGGTTCTGATAAAGTGAAATCACTTGCGGTACAAGCTTTAGGTAATTGTGGCAAAGAAGCTGCTTTTTCAGTACATTTAATTAAAGATTTACTTGAAAGTTCTTTAGATAATTCACTAAGAGCAGAATGCTATAAGGCTCTTGCTAAAATTGGCGAGCCCAGGAGTCAAATTAGAAACCTGCTAATTAGCCACTGGGATGCTATTTTAAGCCATTTTAATGAGTGTGAGGCGGATCAAATTGATTCAGGTATATATATTGAACTTAAGTATCTAGCCACTGGGATTGCCTGCCTTAGTTCAAAAGATCGTAAATGCAAGCAACTAATCAATTCTAATTTAACTAAGCAACCATCAAGTGTATTAGCTGCAATCTTAGCTGGAATCGCACTTAGTGGTAATTCAGCTGCATATAAAAGTCAGCTTAAAAAACTTGAATTACATCGCGAAACAGTGATTAGAAAAAGAGTCGCTATGTGCTATTATGCCATGGGTAAAAAAGGCTTAAAATCTCTTGAAAGACTCTTCTCTCAAGAAAGCAACCATAGCAACAAGACGTATATCGCTAGCAAACTACCCGAACTAAGAAGCCTAGACTAGTAATAATCTAGACTAACAATAATTCAGTTAAAGCTGATTTGATGAAAAATATTTTTAGTGAATCGCTGCTTCAACGAGCTTAGAAAAGCCAAAGATTTCTTCAAGCTCGCCTCTTACTTTGTCTTGAGTTCTAGACTTAGCAATTGCAATTTCAGAAACCAGTAAGCTTTCTGCTGTATCTCTCATTTTCTTTTCACCGAAAGAAAGCTCTTTATCGGCACTTAAAACAGATAAATCTCTTAATACTTCGGCTATTTCAAATACAGAACCAGTTTTAATTTTCTGTGAATACTCGCGAAATCTTCTATTCCAAGTTTGAGTATCAATCTTAACAGTTTTGTTTTTAAGTATTGAATAAACTTTTGCAACAGCTTTTTTATCTACAACTTTTCTAAGACCAACAGAATCTGCCTGAATAACTGGAACCATAATCTTCATGCCAGTTTCGATAATGTTTAATTCATAAAACTTCTGCTCAGTTCCTGCAATCGACTTTGACTTAACATCGCAAACTTCTCCGACTCCATGTCCTGGATAAACTACTTTGTCACCAACTTTGAACAATTTATTTTTCAAGGCTTACTCCTGTTAAACGATAAAGAAAGACTTCAACTACCATGCCGAAAATGTCCTCTTGGACATTTGAAAACTACTGTTATGCAGCTTTCGGATTATACCCTAGTTTTCATCATTAGCAAAACAATACTGAAAAATAATTTAGCAAAAAATTATTCCTAAATTGAGAAATTAAAAAATCTTTGAATAGATCTCTGAGAAAAATTTATTTGCAAAAATCTGAGAGTTTTCTACAAAAACTTTGATGGAAAAATTGAAATGAAAATTGATATTTATTTATCTAGTTTTTAGATAATACTTTAATTTACTCCTTTAAGCAAATCAGCTTAAACTGATTTAGTTATTAAGTGATTTACTTAAAGAGACTGCTCTAAGAACTCTTTTTTATCGGGAATTGGTTTTTTCTAATCTCAAATAAAAGTATTATAAGGTAAAAGGTGGCTAACTAATTAATATTTCTATATATTTTATCAACAGCTTTTATCTTGGTAAACTATTTGTGCTTACTGCCAATTAAATCAGAAATAGACTCAAACTTATTCATACTAAGATGCTTTAAAATTCCTTGATTAATTTTCTTCGCTAATCCTGGCCCTTCATAAACTAATCCTGTGTACATACCAATCAAAGAAGCTCCTGCTTTGATCATGTTTATTGCATCATCAGCACTTGCAATACCCCCAACTCCAATAATTGGAAGTTTCGCATTTGTAAATGAATAAATGTGACTGACAACATCTAAAGATTTTTTCTTTAAAGGCTGCCCGCTAAGCCCGCCTGGCAAATCTTTTGCTTCTGCAACTTCCTGTCTTGAAATTGTGGTATTCGTTGCAACAACTCCACTAACTCCAGTTTCAATACAAGTCGACAATGCATCATTCAACTGTTCTATTGTTAAATCTGGCGCAAGCTTAACCAAAATCGGTTTATTGTTTATATTAACTTCTTTGACAGCATCAATAATTGGTTTAAGCTTATTCTTTTCTTGAAAATCTCTCAAACCAGGAGTATTAGGACTCGAAACATTAATAACAAAAAAATCCGCAAACTCTTCTAAACTTTTCGCTACAGTTTGGTAAGCCTTAATTACCGCATCTCCTTCATCTTTGGCATTCTTTCCAAAATTTATACCAATTACTGGCAAATCTTGATAGTTAGCTAATTTTGCTTTTGCACTGACACAACCCTTTGAAGGAAACCCCATGCTATTAACAATCGCGCTGTAATTTGGGAACCTATGCATTCTTGGCCTTGGATTGCCTTGCTGAGGTTCTGGCGTAATAGTTCCAGCTTCTACCCAAGCAAAGCCAAAAGTTTTAAAAACATCTAATGCTTCACAATTCTTATCTACGCCGGCAGCGATACCAACTGGATTTTCAAATTCAATTCCAAAAACTTTCAGCTTGAGCTTTTCAGAACTTACATTTGTAAAAGCTAAAACTAAATGCTTAATAAGAGGCAACCTGATGAAAGAGCTTAGCTTTAGGGCAAGCTGATGGCTATTTTCTGGATCAAATAAAAATAAAATTGGTCTAACAAGATTTTTATATAGACACATCACCACCTCCAATTCTTTCAACTGCATCAAGCACACTAGCTTTTAGAACTAAAGCGTCCTCACTATTATCTGAGTAGTATTTTTCTCTAACGCCAACTTCATTAAAACCTGTATGATCATAAAGCTTTCTAGCAGCTTTGTTAGAAGCTCTAACTTCAAGACTTACCCAAGACAAGCCTTCTCTAACCATAATTTCTAAGGCAGTTGCTAACAAACTCCTACCGAGACCACATCTTCTAAACTTAGAAGCCACCCCAAAGCTAACAATATGCGCTGCATCAATTAACTTATGGAAAATAATAAAGCCCACAATAAAGTCATCTAAATAGGCTCCTATAACTTCAGAATATTCAGCCTTAATTTCTTGTCTAAATAGTTTTGCTGACCATGGAATCTGATTACAATCCTTATCAAGCAAAGCAAGTTGCTTAGCATCAGCCAAACTAATATTTCTTAGGATAATTTTAGAATGTAGCCCTTTAGGAGATAAAAGCACTTCTCCCACTTAGCTATCCATTACAGATTTGTTCTTGCTTGTTCGCAAACAGCAGCAAACCCAGCAGGATCATTCATAGCTAAATCAGCAAGGCTTTTACGATCTAACTGTATGCCTGCTTTTTTTAAGCCAAACATAAGCTTGCTGTAACTTAAATTAGCTATTCTTGCTCCAGCATTAATCCTTGTGATCCAAAGCGTTCTAAAGTCTCTTTTCTTAACTTTTCTGTCGCGATAAGAATATTGCAAGCTCTTGTGTACAGAGTTTTTAATAAAATTCGCGCAACTCTTACGTCGTCCACGATGCCCTTTAGCCAGTTTTCTTAGCTTATTATGACCTCTTCTTCTTTGAACTCCAGTCTTAACTCTCATTTTCTAAACTCCTAATGGCTTGAAATAGTGGGAATCATTTTCTTTACTGCTTCCCCGTTAGTTTTATCAACCTTCGTAATTGCACGAAGCCTACGCTTTCTCTTTGGTCTCATTTTCCCAGTATTATGGCTGGTATTTGCCTGTGCGCGTTTTACTCCGCCTTTGTTTTTACGAAATTTTTTATAAGCTGTTTTATTAGTTTTTTTCTTGGGCATTCTGCCTCTCAATCTTTTACTACAAAAATAAATTTAAAATTCATGCACTAAAAACATGCACTA
>JAGRAS010000122.1 GCA_020434465.1 Bdellovibrionales bacterium
AACTGCTACTGCTGGTGATGTTATCCAGTTAATCAAAGATTGCCAAAAGATTGCTTTAGAAAAAGAAGGTGTAGCATTAGTTCCAGAACTTATTATTTGGCTTTCCAATTGATACAATAAGAGCCTCTCTCTAAACTCGAACCTCTAAGCATGGTTTGGGCTTTATTGCATTTTTCTTGACAAACCTTTGGTTTGTCTATCTTTTTTTATTGAATGGATATTGCTGCGTTTGACTAAGAATCTAAGATAGTAAAATATTAGTTTTTGTATTTTGCTGAAGATAGGAGTACTAGCATGGATGTTACGATGGAGATACGTGGTCTTGTTCTTGATATAGTTGATAACTTAAGTACTGATTATTCCCTGTCGACAGAGACTCTTAATAAACAGAGAGACTTGCTTAAAAAAATAAGAGCCCTTCCAACAAATAAGCAAGGCGTGGAATTACGTCGATGTTTAGATGACAAAGAATATTTGTATAAGTGTCAGGCTTTACTGTTACTTGCTTCTGCAGATCCAAAACATCCATCAACTAAGAGTTATATTTCGCGATTTTTGCGGAATAATTTATCTAGCCGTATAAGTTTATATGAAAAAGAAACCGCTATAAAAGCGATTTTGACTCTTCCAGAAGACTTACAAGAAAAGTTTAAAAACCCACTTTTAATTCTACTTAAAAATTCAAGATACTTTGGAGAGGTAAGTCTGTTTGCTAAAGCATTGCTCAAGATAGATACTACTGAGACATTTAAGAGTCGATTAAGCGCTTATCTTTCAAAAAGAAGTTACATTGGGCATAATCAGGTTATTCGTGGGGAAAAAGTACTTTCAGATTAAGTAAGCATTTTTGGTCGAAGCAATACTAAAAAAAGATAAAATACAATAGCTTGAGTAAATTTATGCGTAGATTCTACGGGACCAAGGGAAATCTACTTATTTTATAAGCTGTATTTTTTTTAGTTTGAATTAGGTAAGTTTTAATACTATGTTTTAAAACATGAAAAATGAGGATGAGATTCAATTTTTAGACTTTTCTAATTACCCAATTTTCTCAGATTCTTCAGCGTTAAAAATATCTGCAAAAGACCAAATAGTACCGAATAAGCTTAGTTTGCAGTTTTATGGCAATGATAATCCACAGCTTGCTGAAATTTCTGTTTGTTTAAACCAAGGCAAGATAAATACTAAGTGTGTTCGCGGCTTAAAGTCTAGTTCAAAGTCTTTAATGACCTTTCCTTGGTCTGCTGGGGTAAAAGCTTTGTGTTTGCTAATTTTACGAACTAAAAGACAATCTTCAGACTGTAATTTATTTCCTAGTCTTGAAGGTTTAGCAGGTAGCCCAGCCGCTTCTTTAGATTATGCTATTTCAAAACAACCTCAATGGCTGCTTGATATGTTTGGTGTAAATAAATTTGGAAAAGCCTTAATTAAACAATTGATTCAGAGAGAGAATCCTGAAAGAAAAAGACCGGGACCAGTAAGGGTTTATTTCAAAGCCGCTAAGCTTAATGCTGATGAAATAGAAGTTTATTTAGATGGACATAAGATAAATTCTTATGACAAATTATATGCAATTGAAATGCAGATTCTTAAATCTTGTTTAAAATGCAAGCGCTAATTTCAAAACTTAGGAGTTAAATTGTCTTTTAAAATCACTGATAAATCTAGCTTTGATTCAATTCAATCTAGACAAGTAAATGATGTTTTTAGCTTAGCTGAATTTCCTGCCTTAAACAGACGACGATTTATGTTGTCTACTTTTGCTGGCTTACTTCTGGTGATCGCAGAAAAACCTTTGAGGACGGAGCTTTTTATGCAAGAAAGCTCTGATTTAGCTTATGCAGGTACCGGTGTGCTTATTGAAACTCAGGATTTTCAGTCATTATTTAGAGTTCCAATTGATAAGAGGGGAAATCCAAATTGGAAAAAGGCTACAATCTGCAAAGCAGATAAAGAGGGTAAGAGTAATGGTCAAGATTCTAAAAAATCACAAGTCCCTACTAGAATGCCAAAAGGAAGTGCTGACCTTGCGCATATAGAGGGGGTCGTTCTTGCTGCTGGTGAGAAACCAACACAAAGTGTTGTATTAGAGTATGATGTTGGTTTGAATTTTTCTGACGATAAAGGAAGGTTTTCTTCGGAATTAAAACCATTTGATTTTCCTGTGCAGTTTGATGCAGCTAGAGAAGTAAGAGTATTTTCAACTAATAGTGTTCAGCCGAATCCTGTGCCAGGTCTAAGCCCATATGTTGGAAATAGGGCTGTTGCACTAAGCGTGAATAGCAATCAGGAGATCGATCGATTATGTTCTTTGGAATGGTTTAACGCTACAGGAAGATCTCTTGTACACTCATTTTTAAGTGCTAGGCATTCTGCTGGTTTTTCTGAAGTGGCGGAAGCTAAGGTTCCTTTAATGTTTGAATTTGAAACTTACGGTGGAATGATCAGTTCCGGAGTGCAGGGAATGCCAGATGAGTCACATCATAGCCGCTCAGTAGATCTTTATATGAAAGCACCGAGTTATATTTTAGCTGGAGTAAAAGATTTTAATGAGAGTTTAGAAAAAGCTGTAAAATCTGTGTCTGATGAGAGGGAAAGTGAAAAACTGGCTAAGTCAAAGCTTGAAGTAAATTCTGAATTTGGAGCTGTTGAAGAAGTTTATAGCTTTAGAGTTGTTAGGCAGGAGACTGAGCAAGTAAAAAGAATGAAGTATTTGGTCTCGGTAAGATTTTTTGTAGTCAAAGGGAGTGCGGGAGACGAGTTAGGTGTTCAAATATTATTAATTGAGAATACGAGCAAAGAACGTAGTAATTTTCATCCATATAAAAGCATGATTTCAGGCTTGGAGCCAGGAAGTTCTATTAATTGGAATTTTGAAAAGTTAGCTAAGCCCGAAAAGGTAAATAGATCCACTTGGCATAATAAATTTAACACTGTTGATGCAGGGCAGCTAAGTGGATTTGCATACTTTGAGCCATTAAGTTTTACTGACTCCAATGGAGAAGTAAATGTTCAAGATCTTCAGATCTTTGATGAAGATGGTAAAGGTTTAGGCACTAAGTCACATGACTCTGCTAAAGCCCAAAAGTTATATGCTGGAGTTGACGCTGCTGGGCATACAACTGATTCAGTTAGAACACACTTTAGCCTAGAAATTGATAAATTTGGAAATCTTATTCCACGGGAAGATGGAGTCTTTATTCCTGGAAAAGGTAGAATGAAGTTAAGCAAAGAAAAATTTTTAGCTGCTCTGGAAATTGAAGTGTTACGCCTTGAAGTGCTTGGAAAAAAAGATGAGGCAAGTGGATTACGAGAGGGTCTCTTAGCTGCAATTGATACTATTAGTTACCTAAGTCGAGCTAGCTTAAATAGAGGAGTCCTAAATGCTGTTGAACATGGCAAGTCAACTTTAAAAATTCCAAAAGATTTGGAGTTCTTGTTTGCAGGTTCAGCTAGGCATCAACCACCAATTATTAATCCAGCTGAAGATTGATTTGATCAATAAATACATACACTTAAACCTTATCTTTTGAATGCTCAAACTTAAGGTTTTAACTTTTTTTGACGATAGCAATAAGTGCTAAGTCAATTGTTTTAAAAGTTTATAAGTGTGAAAAGACATAGGTTAGAGTCAGGTACAAGTTTAATTCAACTGGCAATTATTTTAAGTTTGATTTTAATTACCTGTGTTATTGGCGTTGTGAACTTATCCCAAATTGCAAAAAGCAATTCCAAAGCTGATGACCCTGGAAGATATTTGTATACTTCGAATCAAGCTGTTGCTGGGATTGAAGGTACTAGAGTCATTTTATACTCACCTGTAGAAACAAACAAACGCTTAAAAATAGTTTTAGATGATTATAAAACGTCTACGGGTGACTCTAAAATTTGTTCGTTTTTAGCTCATAATTCTGGTGACCAGTTTTATATCGCTCACGGAACTGTTGTATGTTTAGATGAGTCTGGTTCTGCAATTGAAGTGATTGCCGATGCTGAAATACCTGAAAAAGTAATTCAAGCATTACAACAGTACTACCAAGATCTTGGGTCAAAAGAGTTATTAACGCAAATTGCATTTAATTTTAAAGAAAGAAATGTACCTTTAGAGGCACGAAACTTTGCTATTCGAAATGCAGAACTTGAAAATTTTCAGTCTGAAGAAAGCTTAGATTATAGTTCTGGAAGTGAGCCAGGATTTGATGATAGTGATCCAGGAGCTGGTTATACTTTGCCAGAAGTCCCAAAGTATGAAGAAGATGAAAATCCTATTGAGGACGTTCCCAATCATATAAATCCAGTACCTGGAAATAATCCAGGCAGAGGGGAGGGTAGAAATCCTGGTAAAGATGATGCAGATAATTCATTTAATGAAATAGATGAAGCATTACCTGAGTTTCCAGAGCATGAGCGCCCTGAATGGCACCATCCAAATAATAACTCCGATCATGGGGAAGGCTTAGAGGATTATAATGGCAACGAAGATCTAGATGAGCCTGAGTTAGGTCTAAATCCAGCCACTCCACCTATTCTACCAAGAAATCCAGAAGAATCCGAAATTCACGATTCAGAGAGGGAGAAAAAAGAAGATTCTGAAGCAATAGAACATGAGGTACCTATTGTACCTAATCCTAATCCAGATATTCCATTATCAATCGTACCTCCTGGTTTAGGAAAAAATCCTGAGGACTTACCGCCAGCTTTCCAGGAAGAAGACGAAAGTGATTTAATTGATGTTCCTATTTACGATGGTAATCCAAGACCTCCAAATCCTGAAAAATTACCTCGATAACAAACATTAAATTCTAGGTATTTTGCATTATTGTTAAATAAGGCAAAATATCCTCATGAAGTTTTTACTTAGTTTTATTACAAGGTTTTTTATTCTGCTTTTCTTTGGGCTCTTAGGATACGTTTCGTATGAGTCATATTCGGGAAAAAGTGAACTTACAACTTTTTTAATCAACAATATTGAAACTTTTAGCGAAGAAGTTCTTTACGAAAAAACCATTCAAGTAAAAGGTCTAGAGCTTTTAAATGAAATTGATATTGAAGCTTTCTTACCTGTAGATAAATCTGTTATCTGGTGGCTATTTAATCGCTCAAAAATAGAAACTGAAATTGAAACACAATCTTTAGTAGCTGATGCAAAGGTAAATCGCTGCCAGTGGTGGAAATTTGCTTGTTTCTATCTAGAGATTAAAGAACGTATCCCGATGTTTATCGCTTTGTCTGATAAAAATGCGTGGGTGGTTGCTGATGATGGTGCATTTATTACTCCGCTTCATCCATCTAAAATTGAAAGAGCAATGTTTAAACGGGCTACTGGTGAATACGTAAAGCCTGCTATTGTAAAAGGTTTGTTTACAGAAGAAAACAGTCCAGAAGTATCTCTTGCCCGATCAAAGTACATTAATACTGCAATTCTAAAAATTGAAAAAGAAACTTCGAAGTCGATTGAAAGGGTTTCAATTAGGGATAATGGAGAGTTAGAGGTTATTTTTAGAGGATCATCTTATCTAGTTGTTTTTGATAAAAGCTATGGGGAGGAAGGCAAGTTAAGCGATCAGATTTTTAGGTTTAATAAAATAATCGAGCAGTTTAAGGATCGTGAGCGTGTATTGGCTTCTATAGATTTAGCTTTTAATGCCTTAGCAGTAGTCCGCCTAAAAAAAGGCG
>JAGRAS010000123.1 GCA_020434465.1 Bdellovibrionales bacterium
AAAGCACGGCTTTTTTTGAATGGCGGTTTGCTAGAAATAGCGATGACTTAAGGAAACTCACGAGGCACTCTATCTACAGGCGACTGATTCTCTTAAAAAACAAGGGGTAGCTCCCGGTGAAAGCCAAAGTAAGGAAAGTTCCGAGAGGAAATTACCTGAAATGTATAATCAAAACGATTATTATGAAATGGCACCAGCTCGAATAGAGTGGATTGTTAGAGGAAAACGCTCATAACAATTTTAACCGGAGAAGCAATTTATCGGGAACTCTCGATAAAGCAAGCTAGTGGGATTAAAAACCATTTCCCAACGACTTATGTGGCCAAAAAAAGTTATACATAAGTCCAGGATAGTGAAAAGCCCGTTTGAGAATTTTCTTTCCGGCTTGATAATAATCAAAACAAGCCAAAGGTAACAAGTCTGGTCTTTGCGCAGGAATTGACTTTTTACCATGTGCGCGGCTGAGCGAAAGCTCGCCGCGTTTTTTTTTATCTATCCAGATATTTTATATTTATTGGCATACCTACTGTCTCACTGTCTCATTCTGTCTCACTCACTGTCTCATTTCGTCAGGATTAATTTTTTTTGTAAGAGTTTTTGCTTTTGATGAGATTAGAAGAATTTAAGCTAAAAAACTGAATTCGGTAGATTGCATTTCTCGTTACGCTTCTTAAACCGAACTCAGGTTAAAAATAAAACAAGCCAGAAATAAAAAATGAGAAAGGCTGGTCTTTACAAGGAATTGCCTTTCCCATTCGTGTGCGCGGCGAAGAATTCTTGCGAACTCCTCTGAACCTCTAATGATTTAGATGTTAGTTCTTAGTAATAGAATCGCGCAATCCCTTAATTTCTTTTGGCTTGTTTTAGCCAAGTAATTTAAGTAAACCTAAAAGCTGCAAAAGAGTATTCTGGCTTAAAAGCTTAAAAATACTCTTTAAAGGCACTAAAAGCCAAGATCCTATGCTATTGGATGTTTTCTAGCCGCTGGCTGTTATGGTAAAAGTCTAACAAAAAGGAAAGGCTCCTAATGATTAATCCATATCTTACCATATTGATTTTTTTGGTTGTTATCTCTGGTTTTCTAATCACTATGTTAATCTTGTCTTCAGTGATTGGGCCCAAGTATAAAACAAAAACTAAAATGCTACCTTTTGAGTGTGGTTCAGTCTCTGTTGGTGATATCAGACGACAGAGATTCAATGTTAGATTTTATCTTGTCGCTCTTTTATTTATTTTATTTGATGTTGAGATTATTATGCTCTATCCATGGGCTAGCTCAGTTAAAGAACTTTCATGGCCTGGGTTTTATGCCGTTTTGGTTTTCTTTGTTCCCCTAGTAATTGGATTTTTATATGAATGGAAGAGGGGAGTTTTGGATTGGAACGCTTAATCCAAAAATAGGATGAGATTTTATCTTTCATATTTGATTACTTTAGCCTGTCTTTTAGCATTTTCTACAGTTGCCTCTGACCAAGAACTTGTGAGTGAAGTAGATGTTAATAGCCTTCCCATAATGGGTTTATCAGAAAAAACTAATATTACTAATGTACAAGAAAAAAACTTTCTTCAATCAATAAAATTAAGGATTTTTCCTGAGACGACCATGGGGCTTAATCTTGATAATGGTAAGAAAATCAAGTTAAGGAAAATATTAATTGAGACACCTTGGGGTATTAGTCCAGTAGGTCAGCTAGCAAAGATAAGTCAGGAACCACCTAGAAGGTTGGAATTAGTTTTATCTGACTTAAATGGTGTTGATCACTACTTGAAATTGCCGAGTAAACAAACTGAGAAGCTCAGACGATATTTACTTTACGGCGCTCCTTCAAAGCCATTTGATTGTGCAAGTTTTGCGCATTATATGCTTGATATCCCATTTGAGTTTGCCTCTTTTGAGAATGATCATTGGAACGCAGCTCAAGCCTCACCCGAAACCTTTTATCCCGGAGCAGTTGTTGCAATTGGTTCTTCGTCATATTTTTCTCGAAAAAAAATTACTCATTTTAGTATTTATTTAGGCGATGGACTTTTCATTTCTAAATTCGGAGTATTCGGTACTCTTGTAATTACAAATCTCGAAGAAATGAAGAAAGCATTTGGTGGCAAGTACGTTTTTATGTTAGAACCAAAACTTAGTTCCAATCGCACGATTGCACTTAACACTCATGTACTTACCACTCAATCCTTAAAGTCCCCCAAAGTTTAGCTAAACCGCAATCCCTTGCTCAGTTAAGCTAAATACTTTCGCCGAAGAAAGTTCGCCTATAGCAGCTAAAGAAGTCTCCGCGTCTTCTCCTATGCGCTGAGCTAATCCAAGTGCTAAGTTCGTAATTTCAGCGAACTCTCGCTCATCAATTTCACTTGATAAGTTTTTTGTAGGCTTAGTTTCCAGCTTGTTTTTATCACCTTCTACTCTTTTTGTACGAATTTCAGGCTCTTGAACAAGCATTTTAATTCCTTTTATATCCATTTAATCCTCCATGTTAATATTTTTCTAAAAATCTCTTCATGACATCTCTCCTTTTTTACTTTTTAAGTAAACTTTTTACATACATGATTGCTTCTACCACCACAGAGAAGCTTTCTCGATACTTTAGGCAACTACGTTTAACAAACGACCTTTGTCAGAGTAGTTTTTTGGTATCGTATTTATATTTTTATCTACTTTTTTTACTTCAAACCCATCTGCACTAATGTTTCTTTCTTGCAGAGCTGCTTTGTTTGCAGCAGCAACTTTTCGTGCATTTTGGGCACTTATGTTTTGTTGCGGATTTATACCCGCATCCTTAATAGAAGACATTTTACCTCCTTGTTATATATCTAATGCTCACCTTTATGGTTAGCATTTTAGTTTCAAAAAATAACTCAAAATTAAATTCTGAAACTCTTTTTATGCACTAAATAGATCTTAGTAAGCCAACAGCTAAACCAGGGTCTTGGTTTGCTTGAGCCACCAAAGCATCTTTTGAGTACAAAATTATACTCTCTTTCAGTTCATCAACAGACATGTCTGCGTCCACTGCATCGTGTATGCTGAGTTCCGGTTCATAATTAAACACTTTATAGTTTAATATTGAACCAGCATCTGATTCGAGATCTTTTAGTTTTCTTCCTATTGCTTTAAGAATTTCTTTGCTTAAAGCGCTGAAGCTATTAATTACTTCTTCTTCGAATAATATTTTATGGTTCGAAGTAAGTTCAGAAGTATCAATCTTAAATTCAATCAAACTCTTGATTCGATTTTTTTGTAAAAACTGTTCAAAAATAGTATCAACTGAGCCAATCAAGGTTGCTGGTATTGATATAATTCGTGAGTTAAATTCATCAGCAAATTGATTTGCAGCATCAATTAGATTATTTTTTTCTTCACTCTCATTAATCCAATAAGAATTTAGTTCTTTAAAACCAGCTAAAATCAACTCGAAATCATTAAAAATATCTTTTAATAACTGAATATCATTAACTTGCTCATTAAAAACTATATATCTATGACTGTATGATCTTGCATCCGGATTAGAATTCCATTCAATTGAGTATGCGTACTTATATACCTGTGTCTTAATTTCTTCAGTACCAAGGAATTCTCCGTCAATTCGCACAACACCTGGTGCGCCTCCTAGATCCCTGTTGGCATCTTTTGACCTTCGGACTTTACTTTTAGCTGGCTTATGTTCGAAAGAACTTACCGCTAGTGAATTTAAAGCTTGTAAACTCATTTTTTTAACCCTCAAAGAAACACTAATTCATCTTTACCAAAGTGTGGCGCAATTTATAGGGCGATAAATTGCGCCGCTTAATTCTAACCAAGCAATGCTAGAGTAATTCCAGGTTGCTGATTAGCTTGAGCAAGTACTGCTGTATTTGCTTGCTGTAATACTTGGAGACGAACCAATTCTGCTACTTCTTGGGCTATGTCTGCATCACGAACTCGGCTTTCTGCTGCAATAAACTCTGCGCGTTGACCTTGTAGGTTCTCTATTGCTGCATTAAGTCGAGATCCAGTAGATCCAAGTGATCCTCTTGTTGCGTTAAGCGAGTCAATTGCTCCTTTCACTGCATCTAGTGCAAGTCTAGAAGCGCTGACTGAGTCATCACTTGTACCTCCGATAATTGAATATTGAAGTGCGTTTGAACCTGTTCCTGCTAAATTGATTGACTCAAGCGTGCCGTTTACAGCTGCTAGAGTAATTCTTGAGTTAGCGGTTCCATCAAGACCAATTTGCAGATTCACTGCAGCTCCTCCTGATAGAAGGTTTAAGTCGTTGAATGTAGTTGTAACTGCGATCCTTTGAATTTCTGAGCCAAGAGCCTCAAATTCATTGGAAAGAGCAGATCTTTGTGAGTTTGCAAAAATGCCGTTAGCACTCTGTTCAGCAAGTTCTGCCATTCTGGTTAATAAACCAGATACGTTTGACAAAGCAGAATCTGCTATTGAAGTGAATGACAGTGCATTATTTGCGTTTTGAATTGCAGTTGCTGCAATTTTTGCATCAGCAGCTAATTTATCTGCGATCTGGTTACCCGCTGGGTCATCAGATGGCTTAGTAATTCTTAGTCCAGATGATAGTCTGGAAACTGTCGAATTTAATTTATCTGTAACTTTGCCTAAGTTACGAGATACTTCGAGTGAAGTTACGTTACTGTTTAACGATATTGCCATAACACGCTCCTTGTTATTTATTTACTTTGAATCCTTTCAAAGTAATCACGCGCATTTTTCAAACTTTTTGGCGAACCTTTCCTGCGACACTTAATTGTAGTGTCAAAAAGTTACCAAAAATCTCAATGTTTGCGAAACAAAGGCGCAACTGTCTTGTACGAACTGGATACTTTGAATAAAAGTATATTATTCGTTAGAAAAAACGCCCATGCATCAACAGCGCATGAAATTATTATTTAGTTTGGGAAGCGATATGACGATGAGAACAATTAGCACACGACGTTACACCATCTTCAGATCCACGACCCGTTTTTTATTTCATGTCTAGTAACGACTGAAATAAATTTTTCTTAAGAAACTGTCGCTAAATTTTTTTAGCCACATTTCTTTGAGTCTGAAAAAGCAAGAGCTAAATTCAAACTCTAATAATGGTTAACGGCAGATATTTTTTTTCTTTAACAAACTGGAGCTATTTTTTCTTTTTTATTTAAAAAAACTTTAGCGCTATTTAGAAAAAACCTGATATTTTTACTATAATAAAATCAATAATTTAGCTGCGCTAAAAGGGGTTTTGAATAATTTTAGCTCCAGAATCTACATCCTTTTTGCATAAATTACGAAAACACTGGTACAGATTAAATCTGTAAAAATTTTCGTCTCTAGCTATTTTGTTTTCGAAAGCTTCATCTTAGATGGAGCTTTTTTTTTGTTTGGTAGACGAGATTTAGCTTTTCGTTTTTTTAAGTTCCTAGATAATAATAAGCTATTCAGTTACGGCGCCGGAACATTATAAAAGTTGATTAGGGTGAATAATAAATAAAACCTTTCTTAGATTCGTTGAAGCATACCGTCCCCGGGGTCGGTGGTAATTCTTTTAGCTGGTTAGGATAAGTTTTGTTTTCTAACGTTCGGACCTTGAACGTAAAAAAAATCACAAAAAAGTTTTACAAAACTATTGACAGACTTTTAGCTGTTTTTGATGTTTGTTAAGTAAGTGCTCGTAGCTT
>JAGRAS010000124.1 GCA_020434465.1 Bdellovibrionales bacterium
GTGAAAATAATATCTCTAGTTCGCTCCCGATCTCCATCAACAAGAAAAACTGCTTTAACTTCTTTTGAATCTTTAAAATTTTTTGCAACTAAATGTGGTAATATATTTACGCCTTCGATAATAAATCCCTCTGACCAGCAATAATCTAGTTTTATAAATTCACAAATTCCAGGCCAGGCAGCTTCGCCTTGATCTAATTCAATTTGCACAACTTCTTGAGCTGAAAACTTATCAAAAAATGCTTCTGCAGAGTGAGATTCAGGCGTAAATAGTTTAGGTAGATCTAAAGGATTAGCAACCGCACGCATAACGGTACGTAAGTGATCAGTAGAGATCCAAGGCAAGTCCAATTTTTTTGATAACGAACGCGCCAATGTAGATTTACCTACAGTTGGAGCTCCGCCAATTAAAATAATTCTACGCATCACAATAAAACTTATATTTAATTAGCTTTTTCGTTAATAATCAAGGAAATTAATTTAACTCCTGGGTCAACGCTAAAACCTTCGTCAGCCACAACCACAGATAAGTTTCCTTCTTCAGAAATGGTAAACAAAGGAATATGTGTATTACCGTGATGACTAATATACTGCTGGTAATTAAATTCTTCAGTAAGTTCCGTTGTCTTAATGGTAGCTCCCCTAACAAACTTTTCATTTATTTTTGCGAAAAATAGATCTTTTGAGAAAAGAATTTTTCCTCTTAATTTTGGAGTTACACTCTTATTCTTTGTCTGATTCATGTCTTTTGCTGGAGCAAGTTGATATACTTCATCTTTTCCAAAAAGATCAGTAAAGTGCACACAAGCTAATGAATTGGCTTCATCGTTAGGAGTTAAGGCTAGAACGCGACCAATACTATCAAAATCAACTCTGCCTAATATATATTCCGAAAGAATGTTTCCATGATATGCTTCCAAGCCTTCTAAATGTGCAACATTTATTTTAGCACGGTTTGTATCAACCAAAACTGCTTTAAAACCTTCTGCTTTAATTTCTTTAGCAAGCGATCTTGCAAAGCTGTTTGCGCCAACAATTAAAACGCCCTGTGGCTTTTCTTGTCTTACACCTAATAGTATTGCTGCTAGAGGACTTGTTAAGCCGTAAAAAGTAACTGTACCAACAATTACAACAAATGTATAAGTTACTATATAGTGTGCTTCAACAAAACCTGCTGTCTCAAGTGAAAGTGCAAATAATGAGGAAACAGCAGCAGCAACAATTCCTCTAGGTGCAACCCAACATAAAAAAGCTCTTTCCCTCCAAGATAATCCTGATTTAAACGTCGACACTATAACTGCAGCAGGCCTAGCAACAAAAATTATCACTGCTAGAAAGATAGCTTCTTTAGTTCCAATACTTTGAAAATCAGAAAAGTTGATCCTAGCTGCTAGCAATATAAATAAAAAAGAAATTAATAAAACTCTTAAGTTTTCTTTGAATTCAAGGATTGCATTAATTGAGATATCTTTTGTGTTAGCTAAAATCATTCCCATCACAGTTACCGCAAGCAAGCCAGATTCCTGATAGAAATGATTCGAAATAATATATACACAAACTAAAATCATTACAGATATTGGGATTTGTAAAAAATCAGGAATCAAATCTTTGCGTATCAGACGAACAAGGATAAGCCCCCCCAAAACACCAAGCAAACCACCAACAAGCGTAGTTGCTAGCACTCCTTTTAAAATTACAGATAAGGCACTATCAAACTGCTTAATTAAAATAACTTCTAAAACTAAGACCGCCATAACAGCGCCAATTGGATCTATTAAAATACCTTCCCATTTTAAAATCGAACCAAGTGGTGATTTTGGTTTTATATATCTTAAAAGAGGGAGAACTACTGTTGGCCCACTAACTGTTAAAATTGCTCCTAAAAGCATTGCAAGTAAAAAATCTAAATGTAAAAATACTCTGGCAGCCCAAAAAGTAATAAACCAGGTAATCAACATTCCTATACTAATTAGATTTATTACTGTTGATTTTGCTTTATGAATTTCTGAGAATTTTAAAGTTAAACCACCTTCAAAAAGAATAATCGCAACAGAAAGTGATACTAAGGGGAATAAAAGATCTCCAAATATTTGATCTGGATTGACAATTCCGAATACGGGGCCGGATATGAAGCCAAAAATTAATAACAATAAAATTGACGGCAGTTGAAACTTCCAAGCAATCCATTGTGCAGCCACACCAAAGGCGACAATAATACCTAAACTTACTAGTAAACTTTCCATGCAAAATTATGTGATCAGACCATAATAGCGGCTTATTGAAAACCTGATGACTTATAGCTGAACCTATCTATTATTTTTCGCTTTCAATACCAATAGACTTTAGTTAGCACATTAAATAAAATATTAATAATTATAATGACTTAAATTAACTTTTTTCAGATTTTTACAAATTACATTTGTAGACTAAGCTATAGCGCAACTTAAGATGGAGTTATGAAATGGCAGATAGTCCAAATCCAAATTGGAAGCCAAAAGAAAAATTTCAAGTGCCATTTGACGAAATGCAAAGTTTGGACTGCAAGCAACTTGAAACAAGCGAGATTTACAAAATTTTAATTGGTACTGTTCTTCCGCGTCCTATTGCGCTGGTTAGTACTGTAAATGCTTCAGGTCTAGGAAATCTTGCTCCATTTAGTTTTTTTAATGCTGTTTCAAGCAAGCCCCCTGCTTTAATGATTGCAGTTGGAAATAAAGTAGTTGAAGAAAAAGATACCGCAAAAAATATTAATGAAACTAAAGAATTTGTTATTAATATAGCCAGCGAATGGTTGATTGAACCGCTTGTATATACAGCGGGAAACTTTCCTTATGGTGTAAATGAGATGGAAGAAGCTGGCTTTACCCCATTAAAATCAGAACTAGTCCGTCCCCCAAGAGTAAAAGAAAGTCCTGTTCAGTTTGAATGTAAATTGATGCAATCAGTTAAATTAGGTGAGGATAGTATAGGTTCGACAACTTTGTTTATCGGTGAAATTTTAAAAATTCACATAGCAAAAAATGCCTATGAAAATGGTAAAATTAACTTTGATAAAATTAAATCGATTGGGCGTTTAGGCGGATACCAGTATTGCTCGATTAAAAATATCTTTGAGCTGCGGCCACCAAAACTATAGATTTATTAAATCTAAGCAGAATTTAAAGCCTCTAAACCTTCTATGTCGTATTCTTTAACCTTATTTAATAAAGTTTTATAACTAACTCCAAGTAATTTCGCCGCTCTAGATTTGTTACCTCTAGTATACTCCAAAGCTTTAACAATTGCAGAAAACTCAGCCTCACGAGAAGCTTTACCTGCTATTTCAGGTAGAGTTAATGCAGCGTCTTGAATCGCTTCAAAATCTAAATTTAAATTCAATCCTAAATGCTCGACAAGAATTGTATCTTTTGCAAGAACCATTGCTCTCTCAATTACATTCTCAAGCTCCCTGGCATTTCCAGGCCAAGAGTGCTGTTTTAACAACTCGAGTGCCTCATTATCTATTGTAGGTTTTTCTTTTCCTAGAACTTCTGCAAAATGATCCATGTAGCGACCTACTAAAAGATCAATATCATCTTTTCTTTCACGAAGAGGTGGAATTTTAAGCTCAATAACTGCAATTCGATAATAAAAGTCTTCTCTTAAATCTTTATTTTCCACTGCTTTAATAACATCAACGTTAGTGGCACAGATCACTCGCGGTGCAACCTTTACAATATCATTACTACCAACTTTTTTTATCTCTTTTTCTTGAAGTGCTCGCAATAATTTTACCTGTAAAGAAGCTGGCATTTCACCAATTTCATCTAAAAAAATTGTTCCTTCGGCAGCATATTCAAACATGCCAATTCTTGATTGAGTAGCGCCTGTAAAAGCTCCTGCTACATGACCAAAAAACTCAGACTCTAATAACTCAGCAGGCAGAGCCGCACAATTAACTGCAACAAAAGGCTTGTCTTTTCTGTCACTGTGCTCATGGATAAATCTTGCTAAAAGTTCTTTTCCTACACCACTTTCACCAAGAATTAAAACTGTGCTATCAACTTTAGCCGCTTTCCTTGCATCATTTAAAATACGCTCTGCTTTGTTGTTAATTGTTAAAAACCTGCGAGAACGTTTAGATTCTAAGCCTAGCTCACGGTAAATTACCTGCCGATGTTTAATTGTTTGCTGAATAGAATCACAAAAATCTTGGGGTTCAAATGGCTTACAAATAAAATCATTTGCACCTTCTTTTAATGCTTCAACAGCTATTTCCACAGAACCAAAAGCAGTCATAATAATAAAAGGAGTTCTTTCGGAAATCTTTCTAAACTCACGCAAAAAATCAATCCCATTCATTTTTGGAAGTTTAAAATCAGAGATAATACAATCATAATCTTTACCTTGGCGTATAACTTCTAAAGCTTCTTCAGCAGTTGGAAATGCATCAACAATATTTCCTTGGTGCTTAAGCACTACTTGCAGTACATCTCTTAATGAATCTGCGTCTTCAACTATTAAAATTCTGCTCATAGGTAATAAAAATGTTTAATCTGTAATAAGGCGCCTTTGTCCTACTTTGGGCTCAACACTTGCAAAAAGCTTTCCTTTTAAAGAAATATCGGTTTTCTACTCTAAAACCTTAATAACAAAAGGAAATTTTAAGAAAATACTATAATTGGGGCTTATTATCTGACTTAGACTTGTACAGAAAAGAGCAAGCTATGAAACTTCTGTCTTAGCTATAAAAGGTTTTGCATTTGCTTAAATAGCGAAGTCAAAGGAATTTTTTCTCCAGACAAAATCACATCGTCTGTTTCTAAAGAATAACTTTGAGCAATTTTGGTAGCAATTTTTTTAATCTCATTTTTCTTTAATTTATCTACTTTGGTTAAAACTATTAAAACAACATGGCCGTGCTCAAATGCAAGATCTCTAATAAAAAACTCTTCATCTTCTGGCTCTCTTCTACAATCTTGCAAAATAAAAACTCCTGCAACATTTTGCGCATTGACAATGTATTGTAAGATTTGATTCTCAAATCCTCTTCTTTCTTTCTTAGAAACTTTTGCAAAACCATAGCCTGGTAAATCGGCAAGAACTATTTGTTGATTATTGTTTTCTCCAACTGAAAAATTGAGGCGAAACAAATTTACCGCTTGAGTTCTTCCAGGCATAGAGCTTGTGCGTGCCAGTTTTTTCTGTCCAGCAATACGGTTAATTAGCGTTGATTTGCCTGCATTAGACCTACCAATAAATAAAAACTGCGGTTGCTTTATTAGTGGTAATTTTGCTGGATTTGGGTATGAGCCAATAAACTCTGCATTTAAAGTTCTTATCATATTGATTATTGTTTTTTCTCAAGCTGATTAATTTTAATTCCTAGTCTTAATACATATAAAATCAACATCGTCCAAATTACAGCATAACCAATAAAAAGTGACTGAAAAGTATCTGGCATTTGTTCCATAATAAATCCTTTATTCTGTTTCCAACTGAGCTATTCTAGCCCGAAGCGACGTAAGTAAAAATTGAAGTAAAATGATTGCAATCATAGAAACATATAATGCTTGAGAATATCCCGGGTGTTTTAAGCCTTGATTTTCTACAACTTCTGGATGCAACTGAACTAAATTTGGCATTAGTTTAATAGC
>JAGRAS010000125.1 GCA_020434465.1 Bdellovibrionales bacterium
GCCATTCCAGTCCCAAATTATATGTTTAATTGACATAGTTTAGATAGTTACTACTTCGGAAATCTGACAGAATTCGTTCTGAAGATTCTTATCTATTGAGTTGCTAAGGGCAGAAAATACACTAGCTAATATATAGGTCGCGTTGAAATTACGCTGAAAAATTAAATACTCTATTTCAATAGTATTGTTTAAAAAGTATGCCCAGCGGCGTTTTTCAATTTTTTGTCTACTTTCATGCATTTCTTGTCTAGCAAGCATTCTTATTAAGTGTAATTTCTCTTTAAGACTTTCCTTGTCTTTGCTGAGTGTCTCAGCAAAAGTATGCGCTTCAAAAGTATCGCCTTGAGCAATATTTAATAATCGCTCTTTAATTTCTGGCCAGATTGGTAAGTGTTTTTCTAATTCAGATAGGTTTTTCATTGCGCCATCAGCAATTTTTGCTTTTTCTTCAATTGACAAGTCACTTTGGCTGTCTTGATTTTTTAAAATACTGATAACTTCTGATTCTTTAAGTCTGTCAAAAAACCATAATTGGCATCTAGATCTTATAGTTGATGGCATGATAGCAGGATTTGTGCAGATCAGAATAAAAAAAGTTCCAGGTCTGGGCTCTTCAAGGGTTTTTAATAAAGCATTGGCTGCTTGGTTTGATAAAAAATTGGCATCGTTTAAGACAATAACTCTTGCATTTGCAATATAAGTCTTTAAGTGTAAGCGGTAAAGTAAGTCTCTTAATGCCTCAATGTTAAAATCTTTACTTGCACAATCTACAAAATAAAAATCTGGATGGTTTCCAGAGTCTAACAAGATTGAATTTTGATTGTCGGAATTTTCTTTTGATTCTAATAAATCAGAAAAATCATTTGCAATTAAAGATTTTGCTAAGGCACGAGCAACCAGTTGTTTCCCTACACCTTCCGTGCCAGCAAACATTAAGCTCGAAGGGATTTTACCAGCTCTACATAGACGAGCCAAAGATTCTCTTTGATGATAGTGGCCGATAATTTTCATTGATTTTCAAATTTAGTGATAAAATTTTCTAAAACAGGCAGGAGTTCATTAAAAATATTTTCCGGACTTTGGGCTGCATTGATTAGTAAAAAAGGCTCCGGTAAGCTTTCAGCTAGTCGTAAAAATCCATCCCTTAACCTTTGATGGAAGGCAGTTTGCTCATCTTCAAAAGAATCTCGTTCTAAGCTTTTTTCGCCGCTTTTGTTTCGTAAAATTCCTTCTGTTGGATCTAAGTCTAGTAAGATAACTAAATCAGGGATCATTGAGTTAATTGCAATTGAATTTATTGTTGCAACAAGCTCTTTATCTAAGCCCCTACCGTACCCCTGAAAGGCTTCAGTAGAATAGTAGTAGCGATCTGATACAACAATTTTTTTGTCAGCCAAAGCTGGCCTGATAACTCTTTCAACATGTTGAGATCTGTCTGCGGCGAATAAAAATAGTTCAGTGCGTGAAGTTAGTTTTTCTGGTGGATCTAAAATTAATGGTCTTAAAATTTTTCCAACTGCAGAAGAGCCAGGCTCTCTAGTTAAGACAAACTCTTTATTCTTTCCTGTTAGATATTGGGCTATCTTATTTTGTAATGTGGTTTTTCCAGCGCCATTAACGCCTTCAATAACAATAAAACCAGTTGTTTTTTCAAAAGAATATGTTTCAGGATAATTAATAATCACTGTCTCAATTTAAAACTTGTTTGATTTAGGATCAACAGTTTTAACTTAATTAATCTAAATTATGTAAGAAAAATTTTAATCCCGTATTCTAGCTGTTTAGCTGAAAATGGTTTTGTTATGTAGTAGTCTGCACCATGCGAATAGCCTTCAAGAATTTCGCTATCCTGATCTTTTGCAGTAACCATTATACACGGTAATTCCTCATATCCAGGAATCTTTTTTAGCATACCAAGAAGTTCATAGCCGTTTATATTGGGCATCATTATATCAAGAAGGGCCAGATCTACTTTTTTACCTTTTATGCCATCTAGAGCTTCTCTTGCGCTTCCAAAGTCAATTGAGTCATAGCCTAAAGAAGTAAGCATTGTAGTAATTGCAAGACGCGTGTCTGAGTCATCTTCTACAACTAAAATAATTTTCTTGTCTGCCATTTGATTGGTAAAGATTTAATCCAAAAAGTTTGCTTGAAAAAATAACAAATACCTATAGCATTGCAAGTTTTTTCAAATGAATTAGCTATTTACCATTTTAGCTTGAAAATTCAGAGCTGGATATATGGGGCAAAAAAGCTATGTATTATCAATGGTTTGTAAAGTATCTTTTCTTAATTTTAGCTGAAAATAAAACCTAAATTCAAAATCTGATAAGAGTGTTTTAGTTTACAATATTGTTTCAGCCTGAGGCTTTAACTCCTCGATTGAGTAGAAAGTAGTCTTTCTATTTCAAGCACAGTATCTACGTAAGCTTTACTGCGATTGTAGTTGTAGATAACTTTAGACTTATCGCCATAACTAAGACTGTTATTCCAGTTAAAATGAGAAAGGAAATTTGCTACTGACCAAATAGCATCATTTGGATCGAAAAGCGAAATAACACCATCGCTATTTCCATCAAGACCAAACTTAAGATAGGAACTTGGCAAAAATTGAGGTAGACCAAAGGCTCCAGCACTTGAACCTTTAATTTCAAAAACATTATATTTATTTCTATTTGCAATTTCAATTAAAGCAGAGATTTCTGGTAGAAACATTTCTTCAAGTTTGTCTCCGCGATCTTTTACTTCAATATAGCTGACTTTTTTATCTCTAGCTTTTAGTCGATGGTAATTTAAAACTAGATTGCTTGGATCAGCAATTCCAGCCAGACGCGAAAGACGATAAATTACTTTTGAATCTCCAGTGAATCGTCCTGTTTGAGTTTCAACAAGCATAATAGAAGTTATTACATATCTGTTTACAGGATACTTTTTTTCAACTTCATCGAAAATTTTTTGGTGTGAGTTTAAAAATGAGTTTGCTAATTTAATATTAGATGATCTTGTAAAATTTGAGTATAAGCTTTTACTTTCTTTAGGAACTATTGAGAATGAGACACTCGAATAGGCAGGCATTTGAGGGTTTTGGTAGATTTTTCTTACATCATGATGCGCAACTCCAGAGGTCACAAGTCTTGCTACTAAGTGATCCCAGCCACGATAAGGTGTTTGTTTTGAAATGTTCTTCTGAGCAATATTAGTATCAAATGGAGGAAGTTCTGCGCTGGCAGTTAATGTAAAGCAAAATGAAAGGCAGAAAAGTATAAAAGGAAATCTCATACAAATTTAGGACTTAGTTTTTGACACACATTAGATAAAACAGATGTCTCCCCAGTTGATTTATTCTTAAGTTTACTGTCAGCCTCAGCAATAGCGCAAATTGATTTGAAAGAAAGTTCACTATTATAATGCTTTGCAATAGTAAGATATTTTCTTAACACCCATTCATTGCATGACAGTTTTTGCGCAAGAGTTGCAGTATTTAAATTTCTACTCTGTAGAGAAAGGATTTTTGCAACTGCGTTATAAGTCCAAAATAATCTTAATAACATTAAAAAGGAATTTTTTCCAGTTTGCATCAATTCTTCAATCATTACTTCAACATCACCTGAGTTTTTACCTACAATAGTATCTGGTAGCCCAAATTCATTAGGATCTGCGATTTGATGGAATAAAACATAAATATCACTTGGGGTCAGACTACCATCTTCTGAGTACAGGCCAAGCTGTAGACACATATTAGATATTTTATCTAAGTTTTCTTCACCAATTTTTGCTATTATATCTATCGTTGCACTGCTGGCTTTTTGAATTCCATTTCTTTTGAGTTCTTTGGATATCCAAGTATTAAGTTCTTTACCTTTAAGTTCAGCAAGATTTGTTAGAAGAAAATTGCTTGAGATTTGTTTATAGAAAGTTGTGTTTTTTGCAATTTTTTCACCACAAATAATAAAGTCAGCACTGAGTGAATTTTCAATCAGTTTGAGAATTTTTTGCCCAATACTAGCTGATACATGCTCGACTTGAGAAAGAATTATTAATGACCTCGAAGAGAAAAGCGAAGGGGACAAGGCGTGTTCTTCAAGCGAAATTAGTTCTGCGTCTTTAATGCCACGTAAACTAAAACGGAAAATATCTGGTTTTGTATTGGAGTTATTTGAAACAGAAGAAATTAAAAATTCAATTGCTCTATCTAATCTCACTTTATCGGGACTAATTACACATAAACACCGCGGAAAGGTATTTTTTTTTGCTAATTCTTTGAAAAGTAATTCAGGAGTAGTTTTTTTGCTCATATCTAAATTATAATGCTAATTTAAAACTTTTAAAATCTCTTTTTGAGATTATCATTAATTACTAGTTTTATTTTTCCCCCATTCTGAAATTCTAGGTAAGTTTTTATATAATACCCAATGATAAAATTTTCCAGGTAAAAGCCTACGTAAATAGTAAAAAAATGCAGCATCAAGAGTTGCGGGAGTCCTAAGGGGTGGATTTTTTTGCTCAATAATTTTTACAACTTTCTTTGCAACTGATTCAGGTGTTGAAGGGGAAAGGCGCATCATTTTTTCAATAAATGGTGTCATATAGGTGTAATGGGGATAATAGGGATCGTTAAGGTTTTTTTTCGACATCTCGCTTAGCTCAGTATAGATCACTTTTGTAAAACCGGCTGAGTTAATAAACCCAGGTTCAATAAGCGTTACTTTGATATTCCAAGGTTTTACTTCATAATATAATGCTTCACTTGCACCCTCTAATGCCCATTTCGAAGCGCTATAGACTGACATTGTTGGCATTGCCATCATTCCACCAACGGATGAAATATTAATTATTCTTCCCCAGCGTTTAGCTCGCATCTTTGGAAGACAAAGTCTTGCAAGTTCCATTGGAGATCTAAAATTTACCTGCATTTGCATTAGCCTTTCCTTTTCAATTACATGCTCAACAACTGATCGATAGGCTATGCCAGCATTATTGATTAAAATATCTATTCCATCCCACTTATCTTCCGCTTCGAAAATTATAGCACGTCTTTGATCATCATTACTTACATCTAATGGTCTTATATGTATGTTTTCGGATTCATAAATTCCCTTATCTTTGAATCTATAAATTGATTCGCTTCTTGCTGTTAGAATTAATCTATAAGAGTTTTTTTTTATTAATGCTTGTGAAAGTGCCCTTCCCAATCCTGAACTTGCACCAGTTAATAGTATAGTTTTCATTATTTTCTTAGTTAATATATTCAATGCCAGCTAGGAGTTTATTGGCGCGATCAGTAAGTTCCATACTTATAACCTGAATTCGGTTTAAGAAAGCTGCTACGAAATGCAATCCACAGAAATCTTTGAAAGAAAAAACAAGTCGGGGCTTTGCCCCGATAAAAATTGCTGTTTGATGTAGCTCTGCTACGCCTGCACAGCAACTTTTATTTTTTCTTGCAAATCTTTCAGCGTCTGGCATTTCTCGCTACGCTTCTTAAACAGAACTCAGGTTTATAGAGTAGAAAATTTTAGGAATACAATAAAGTTTTTTTAAGAGATTTGCCAAGATTTAAGTATGGATTAGCAAACTTCAAAGCGCAGTAATGG
>JAGRAS010000126.1 GCA_020434465.1 Bdellovibrionales bacterium
TAGCCTGAAATTGCCCAGCTCTTTTCATTCCCCTTACTTGCCAAACCTCGATCTTACCATCTTTTAAAGCAAGAAAAACATATTCTCCATCTCCTGAGATAAGGATTTTTTCAACACTTTCTAACTGCGCTTCCCTAGGAATTTTTTTTCTATTTGTTTTCTCTATAAAGCCTCTGCCCCAAAACTTATTATCATCATACTTTCCACCAAATTGATCGCTGTCATAAAAAAGCCAAACATTCATTCCACCTTTCCAATCACCACTAAAAGCAATTCTTCCAAATGGATGATAAGCTAAGCCACTAATAACAGTTGAGTGTCCTATATAACGTTCAAAAGAAAGATCTCTTTCTTTATTACTTTCAGCATTTTCGTACTCAATAAATTTCCAACGATATACAATACTATCTGCCCCACCGACTAGGATCGCATCTCCTTCAGGAGAAAATGCTATTTCGTAAGGTCTTGCTTTAAGCAATTCCAACTCTCTTGTTTCAATCCCTTCTTCAAGTATTTTTATCGAAGAACCATCATAAACAGCCAGTCGCCCACTAGCGGCGCTATAGTCTGCTACTCGAGCCTCAAATGGGAGTTCCCCCAAACTGACCAAGCCCCCAGTACGCTTAAGGCCAAATAATTTTTTATCATCGCTAATTGCCAAGGCTTCTAAATCACAAGGTGCAATCCCACCTAATGAAAAAAGATGAATAATTTCAGAGGTTTGGCTAGGCGAACTAGTACTTAACTTGCTACAATCAAGATTTAGCAGGTTTAGTTTCAAACTGGCAGCAAAATTGAACTGCCCAATAGCTTGTAATAGACTTGAATCTGAATTATTAATATTACTCGATATTTTGGCTAATGCTGGAAATGTGTCCAGTTTAGAAGTAGCTCGGGTTCCTCCATTTGATGAGTGAGAACTAGTTGCTGAAATTTCTAAGAGAGAGATATTCTCACTTGTTAAGTTTTCAGTATTAAAAGAACCAGTTACGGAACGTATTGATTTTGTAGACAGGCTAGCCGTAAAAAAAGATTTATCTAGAGGTAGTGCTTCTAGAGGCAATGCTTCGCAATATCTATATGATAAAAATGTTAGTTCTACAAAAATACTAGTAAGAACTAATAACTTAGCCAATTTGAGATTGGATGCTAAAGCCATTTTGAACTTTTGTAATGGTACATTACCAAATTTGTCAGTGAGAGAGTTCCCTTTATTATACTCATGACAACTGTATTTTTGGTGTTGAATGTATTTTTGATAATGAAATTGTTCTTTAATGTGCTTTCTTTGTTTCTGTTTGCCACGTTTCTGTTTGCTAGTAATTTGGCGAAGCTTCAGTAAAAAAAGCTTAAATAAATTTATTGTTTTTAATTTATTCGACATTATTTTTAAATCTTAAATTCAACTTAAATAGGAATCAATATGCAGGAAGAGACTACATCAACTGGCTATTCTCAACAAGAAAACACTAATAGTGAAGTAGCCGATGCTCAAACTTATGACTCATTTACCTCTAACCAGGAAATTTTAAGTGCTCTTAACAGCGAAGGCTTTAACAGCCCATCTGGCTTAGAAGTATCAATTCTTAAAACTTTAAAAGATGGTTGCAGTGTAATTGTTTACGGAAAACGCTGCGATACTAAGGTCACAAATTCTATTATAGCAGCTACTTTGCTTTGCAGTAATTCTGAAGTAAGAATAATATTCGGTTCAAACGATGCAAATTCTCAGAAAACTGGCTCTGCAACTTTCAAAAAACTATCTTTTGATACGGCTTCTGTCAAAAAACCTAAAGATTCCAAAGTAGCATTTGGAAGCTTGGATGAAATTGATAGCGCGTTAAACGAAAGTGATTTTTCACCAAGTGATTTCGACTTATTGTTTTTAGACGTAAGTACAGATTCAGAATATTCAAAAGATTCAGCTTTAATTAAAAATCTTATAAAAAAATATCTGGACTTAAATCCAAATGGGCAAGCTTTGGTATGCTTAACAAATGCAGATTCTAGCCTTGCAAGTGAAATCTCTTCAGCTTCAGGTGGTTTAACTCCTGTTGAGATTAATGCCAATAAATATGGAACAGTTGAAACAGTACATCAATACTATGAAATAGTAAGTAATGATCTTTTATCAAAACCAAATGCATTATGCGATATACTTCAAGCTGAAAACGTTCCTGCTGCAGCGATTTTTTGTAACACTCCATCTGATGCAGACTTGCTTGACGCAATCTTAGCTAAGCGCGGAATCAGTAGCAGAAAACTTATAGGTAACATTCCTTACCATATTGCAAAAAATGCCGTGGCTGACTGCACTAGTGGCAGATATGAAGTCTTGGTAGTTACAGATATTTCTGGACAGCAAATGGACTTAGGTGAATTGGAACTAATTGTAAACTACTCTATCCATAGTGACGCAAATACTTACTTAAAAAGAATGGGTAAAGATGGTGGACAAGAAAAGGTTATTAGTCTTGTAACTCCGCTTGATTTTGGAAATTTCCATTTTCTAAAAAAGGTAGTTAAATCTGAGTTCATAAAATGTGAATTACCTTCAGCGGAAGTTCTTGCTTCAGCCAAGTTCAATAAGCTTTGCAAAGATGCCAGAGCTGCAACTTTAGCTGATCAAGAAGCCTGTCAAAGTCTTTTGGCTCAGATTCTTGAGCATGAAGATAAGGATACAATTTTAACTTACTTAGTACATAATACTATAAGTGAGATTCCTGAACTTAAACAGCAGGGCGGTAGAAAACGTGGGCCTAAAAACGATCGCGATCGCGACTTCCGTGAAAATAGAAGCGAAAGTTCTCATGATCGTCGCCACTATCAAGATGAAGGCGATGATAATAATTTCGACCGTAACTCAAAGCGTGAACATTCTGAACCAGTCGCCCCTCCAAACTTTGACTACAGATATTACCTTGGCCAAGGTCTGGAACATGAATTTACAGAGGACAAACTAATCGAGTTGATTAAAAGCAAAACCGATCAGGAGGCTGATGTAATCAAACGCGTTAGCATTCGCGACTTTTATTCATTCGTAGATTTTGATGAAAAAATTGCAGAAACACTTGTAAATCAACTTGCAGACGCCGAGCTAGATGGTAATAAATTGGTGCTGTTAAAAGCAGCTTCAATTGCTCAACCAAGAGAAAAACAAGAATCCTCTGATTCAATGGAAGCTGCTGAGCTTGAGACCGCAGAAGTTGATGCGCTTGAAAGTGAAGAAATCGCGGCTAATGAAGAAGAGTAATTTCTTCAAAATGAATTGAGATTGGCTGATGAGGCTTAAGGGATAGTCAAACGTTGGCCAATCTTTAAAGATGTCCCTTTTAGTTTATTTAAGCTTTTAAGAGAATTTATACTCACTCCATACTTCTTACTAATAGACCAAAGAGAATCGCCGTTAGCCACTATATAGCTTTTACTAATAGTATTGCTTTTAGCGCTGGTGCTTTTATTGGTTCCACTAGTATTTGATAAACTTAAAACTTGACCAACTCTAATTGTATCAGTTTTAAGCTTATTATTAGACTTTAACTTACTAGTTTTAATTCCATATTTTGCAGCAATCTTGTTCAAGCTATCACCTGGCTTTACCGTATATGTGCCTTCTGGAGTACTCTTATAGGCAGTCTTAACTTCAACTTTACTTCTTTCTTTAACAACTAGACGCTGTCCAATAACAACCCTATCACTTGAGAGGCCATTTATACTTTTTATTTTACTTACACTAGTCTTATATTTGCGTGCGATATTACTTAAAGTATCTCCTTTACGAACTGTATATATATTTCCACCATAAATTGAGCTGGCAGAATTTAAAGTGGGCTCAGGTATTTTTAAACTACGCAATTTATTAGCATATGCAATTGGCACTTTTAATTCATATCCCTGAGGGATTCTATATGCTCCTTGTAATACAGAATTGCTCAACCCATAATTCGTTCTTTGAATATCATCTTTAGAAATCCCTGTTTTATTTATCACATAAGAAATAGAGGTTGGGTGAGTTAGTTTTCTACTGTAAATCTTTAGTGGCTTCTCTTGACGTGTATAAGGAAAAAATCTTTCTTTGTAATCATATATATCAAGTGCCGCTAGAAATTCTGGATAAAAATTTGTTGATGCAAATCCAAAAACTCTAGTTTTCTGATGCTCTACAATATCAGCGATATTTTTTGTTCCAATACTTTTAACTTTTTTAGAAACACCAGCGACTCCATGGTTATAAGAGGTAAGCGCTAAGGGCCAGGTTCCCAGGGTCTTGTAAGCAGCTTTCAAATACTTCGCTGCTGCATGCGAGGCAGAAACCACATCTCTTCTTTCATCTACATAGTTATTTACTGTCATATATAATTTACCGGTTCCACGCATGAATTGCCAAATCCCTGCAGCACCAACTGAACTATAAGCTTTATAATCAAATGAGGATTCAACAAAAGGAAGTCTTGTTAACTCAATAGGTAGCCCATGATCATTTACAAAAATTTTCTCAATCAGATGCAAATATCTTCCTGAACGTGAAATAGCATCGGCATACTTTTCTTTAATTCCAGTTTGTGATCTTATTAAACCATCTTTAAGAACCTCTTTATACTTCGCAGTACCTCCAGGCAAAAAGCTCATCCGAGCCGAAATTCTAGTTTCCATTGGAGTATTTGGAACCTTCCCAGAAGCTAAGCTATTTAGCGCCGTCTTTATTTCAGCTTCAGCTTTTTTTATTCTAGATTTCTTATATGATTCAAATCTAACATCCCCCATCTGCTTGGCTTCAGCAGTCATGTCAAGAACTTCAAATACTACTTGTGGAAAATTTCGGTGATGCAAAACTGAGTGATATTTTCCATATTTTGAAAAGATATCAATCCAAAAATCAACTCTTGCTCTCATTTTAGCTGGAGTTTTAAATTCCGAATGTCGTTTCAATGGATCAGCAAAGCTACTACTATTAATAATTAACAATATTACAAATAAGAGCTTAAATTTTCCCATACCTAAAGATTTTATAACAAGCTATTTTACAATTAAGTTTAAAAACTGATCTTCTCTTGTAAGTGCTTCAGACGCAGATCCTACGTTGTTTTGAAGTAGAGCAAAAGTCATCATTTGTTGATTTTTATCATATATATACCCTGCAAGCGTTCTTACGCCATCTATAGAACCGGTTTTGGCAAAAACATTTTGACTACTTACAGCTCTTCTTGTTTTGAGGGTTCCACTTTTCCCGTATTGAGATAGAGAATAAATTAAAGGAACAAAGTTGTTTGGGTCTTTAGCAATTATAGCAAGCAAGCTACTAAGAAAACTAGCCGTAAGTCTGTTATCATGACTTAACCCACTAGCATCATGTATCATCGAAGATTTTCCACCAGGAATTTGCTTGGCCACTTTATTCAAAACACCCAGCCCTCGTTCTCTATTCATAATACCATTAGAATTTTTTGAAACTGCTAAGAGGATCTGCTCAGCAATGAAATTTGTACTATAATGATTTAAATCTCGAAGAATTAATGAAAGTGGTTTGGAATCAACTTC
>JAGRAS010000127.1 GCA_020434465.1 Bdellovibrionales bacterium
ATGTTGGGGTGTACTGATTTTAGCTGCGTGCAGCGAGTGAAGCGAGCGAAACGCTTCCCGAAGGGACAAAAATGCCGAGGGCCGGAATCGAACCGGCACGGGCGTTTAACTGCCCGAGGGATTTTAAGTCCCTTGTGTCTACCTATTCCACCACCCCGGCGATTTTTGGAAAGCTGCAACAAGCAAATCTCCAAAAAACGCCGTCTCTAATCATCTCAAATAGGCCTGTATGTCGACGGAGTTTAACTTAAATTTCCCAAAACAATCAAGGCATGGATTTAAGCTAAACTGTCGACTCTTCTTCAGGAAGATTTAACGCAATATGCACCTCATCTAACTGTTTTTGGTCGACTCTTGATGGTGCTTGCATCATCAAATCTTCGCAACTTTGGGCAAAAGGAAACATTATCACTTCTCTAATTGTTTCCTCTCCGGAAAGCAGCATTACAATTCTATCAACACCGTGCGCAAATCCACCGTGAGGCGGTGCGCCAAAATCAAATGCATTTAGCATCCCGCCAAATTTTTCATCAACAACCTCATTTGGGTAACCTGCAATTTCAAATGCTTTATACATAATATCTCTTCGATAATTTCTGATTGCTCCACTTCCCAACTCATATCCATTACAAACAAGATCATACTGATCGCTATAAATTTCTAAAGGATCTTTTGTATTTAATGCTTCCAGGCCGCCACGAGGCATTGAAAATGGATTATGGCTAAACTCTATTTTACCTTCATCATTCTTTTCAAAAAGATGATAGTCAGTTATCCAAACAAAATGATATTGCCCTTTGTTTAATAAACTAAAGTCTTCAGCTAATTTATTTCTAAATTTACCAAAAGCATCTAAAATTTTTGAGTCTTTAGAAGCAGCAAAGAAAACAATGTTAGTACCAGACTCAATTTCTAATAAGTCTTTTAGTGCCTGCTGCTCTTTATCAGAAACAAATTTTAAAATCGTACCTTTAACTTCATCATCAATGAAATTTAAATAAGCTATACCCTGCCCGGTCTGCTTCTTAAACCATTCTATTTGATCATCAAAGTATTTCCTTGGTGGTAATTCATCAAGTTTAACTTTAATAGCTCTTACTTTTCCTCCATCATCAATAACACTTTTAAAAACTTTAAATTCTGTTTGACTAAAAGCGCTAGAAACATCTTTTATTCTCAAAGGATTCCTTAAATCTGGCTTATCAGATCCAAACTCCTCTAAGGCTTTGTCATAACTAATTCTTGGGAAAGGCTCTTCGGCAATAGATCCTGGTTTTATAGCACTAAAAACATCAATCATACATTGCTCGTTTGCTTTTAAGACGTTATCTTGTTCAACAAAGCTCATCTCTAAATCTAGCTGATAAAACTCAGCTGGAGATCTGTCAGCTCTTGCATCTTCATCTCTAAAGCATGGGGCAATTTGAAAATAGCGATCAAAGCCTGCAACTTGTATTAGCTGCTTAAATTGTTGCGGCGCTTGTGGTAATGCAAAAAACTTTCCTGGGTGTTTTCTTGAAGGAACAATATAATCTCTAGCACCTTCAGGTGAACTGCTTGTAAGAATTGGAGTTTGAAACTCAAAAAATCCCATCTTGTGCATGCTTTCACGTATTTCTTTAATAACTTTGCAACGCAGCATTATATTTCGATGTAGTTTTTCCCGCCTTAGCTCTAAAAATCTATATTTTAAGCGTGATAACTCTGGAGCTTGATCATCATCTTCAACTTGAAAAGGCAGTACTTTAGCTTCGGATAATATTTCTAAGCTTGTTACTGGGACCTCAACTTCTCCAGTTGGAATTTTTGGATTAACTGCGTCATTTGCTCTATCTCTAACAATACCTTTAACACATATTACTGATTCAATTCTTACTTCTTGAATTTGATTTCGCAAATCACTATCAAATACAACTTGAGTTGCTCCGTAATGATCTCGCAAATCAACAAAAATCACGCCTCCGTGATCGCGCTTCCTGGCAACCCAGCCTGAAAGTGTGACTTCTTGGCCAATATTTTCTTTTCTTAATTCAGCACAAGTAAAACTTCTATATTTACTTTTCAAAAAACTCATGCGCCCTTTCTAAACAAAAAAGCCGAGGTGTTTTTTTTAAACACCCCGGCTTAAATTAAATCGCTCGCGGTGTTAAGCTGCTCCTTTAAGATAATTATCTAAACCTTCTAAAGGAAACTCTTCAGCAAGTTTTACTAGTGTATCTTTATCAGCATTTCCAAATTTTAAGATTGAACCACTATCAAGAAAAACTGTTAGCTCTCCTGTATTTCCTTGTGCTTGATAAGAAGCAGTTCTACCTTTTACTCTAAATGAGTCCATTCCAGCTTGGCCACCCATCATAGCTGCCATTTGTCCAATTGCTGCTAAACCACCAAAAGGATTGTTTGCACCTGAGGAGGAACCTCCAGTTAGCGATACTTTTATTGAATTATTGTTACCAGTGTAAACTCTTTCAATTGAAGTAAAGCCTAATGCATTATTTGCTTTAAGCTCTTGTCCAGACATTCCAGCAAGACTATCGGTAAAAAACCCTTGTACCTTCTTAGCATTTTGATTTTCAACTTCTTTTTTAATCCAATTTAACTCTTCTAATGCTTTTGGATAATTTTGCTTTTCCATGTATTCATTGAATCTTGTTTGCAGAGTTGCTAAGTCTTCAGCAAACACTTGAAAAGAGACTAAACTTAAAACAAACATACCAAATATAATTTGAAGGGTTTTGTTATTTTTCATTTTTTAATCCTGGTTTAGTTTATAAATTTGATACTAACTATTTACACTACAGCGGTAAAAAATAAAATCAAAGTTGTTTTAATCGCTAACATACTGTTTTTACTATCTTTTCTAAAACCACTTTTAATTCAAACCCAGTGTTTTACAGTTGCAAATTTATCCCTAGATCCATCTCCTAACCTAAAATACAGTGCATATAGACCTTTTAAAGAATTGCTGGAGATTAATGAAATTTTTAATTATTGGCGCAGGGAGTGTTGGAACTAGTCTCGCAAAAAGCCTTGCTGATCATAACCATGATGTTGTTTTAATTGAAGCAAATGAAAGCAGAGCTTTCGACAATTCTGCTGAGGGCGACTATTTAGCTGTAGTTGGAAATGGTTGTAATCCTGGCACATTAATTGAAGCTGGTATTCAAACTGCTGACTTTATCGTGGCTGTAACAAATAATGACGAAGTTAACATTGCAGCATGCCTAGTTGCAAAATTGATTAATAATAACTGTAAAAGAATTGCTAGAATCAGAGATATTTCTTTTGAACATTCAGATATTGCACCCGAACATTTAGCTGAGCATTTTGATTTAATTATCAACCCGAGCTTAGCAGCTGCAGAACATCTTGTTAGACTTTTTAAAGCTCCAAGAGCACGCGACTCTTATGATTTTGCAGATGGCAGGCTTAGAGTTGTTGGGCTTAAGGTAACAAGCACCTCGCCAGTGAAAGATCAAAAACTAATTGTTTTGCAAAAAAAGCCGCTAGATTACCCTATTCTTGTACTTGCGATTGTTAGAAATGGGAAGCTAACCATTCCCCGCGGAACAGATCGAGTAATGGAAGGAGACTTAATCTACTCAATGTCTGTGCCTGAAGGCACTAAGTATTTATTTGAGCTTGCTGGGCAAGAGTTTTTTGTTGGAAAGACTGCTATGATTTGGGGAGGCTCTGCAATTGCCCGCCCATTAGTTGAACAATTAACTAAACTTGGCGTTGATATTAAATTATTAATGACTGAATCTTGGCGTGCGCAGGAGGCTGCTGAGGATGTTTCTGATAACGTGATCGTTTTTAACGGATCAGGGCTCGATCAAGATTTACTAGAGCAAGAAAACGTTTCTTCATTTGATGCATTTTTTGCTGTCTCAGCAGATGAAGAAGATAATATTCTCTCTTCTCTTTTAGCTAAGCGTTTGGGCGCTAAAGTTGTTTTTGCACTTATTAACCAGCCTGACTACTTGCCACTTACAAGTGCAATCGGAATTGATGGGGTTGTAAGCTCAAGAGTTGCTGCGGCAGCCGAGATTTTTCAACATATTCATGCCGATGCAGTTGCTTCAGAGCTTTTGCTTCCTGAGCATAATGCCGGATTTCTTGAAGTTTACGCATCAGAAGAAATGTCTTTCATAAATATTCCATTAAAAGACTTAAAACTACCACATGGAATTATAATCGCTGCTCTTGTCAGTAAAAATGGAGTTAAAATCCCTAAAGGCGATGACGCTATTAAAGCAGGTGATAGAGTAGTAATATTTGTTGAAGCAAATGCTGTTAAGAAATTAGAAAAAATCTTAAATATTCAATTAGAGTTTTTTCAATAGATGGATTTTAAAATTCTTACCAAAACCATCGGTGGCCTATTTATTATTCTAGGTGCATTTTTAATAATACCTGCCCTGCATGGCCCAAACTTGCCAGACGATACGCAAATGGTTTTTATTGTCGTAGGCTTAAGCACTTTATCCCTTGGTTTAATAATTTGGTACGCACTAAGAGAATATAAAACTGAAGTTAACCATAGAACGGGTTTTGCTGTAGTTACGCTTTCCTGGCTTTTTGCTGGCTTACTTGGAGCCTTTCCTTATTTTTTTTCAGGGCACGTTCAATCATTTGTTGATGCAATCTTTGAATCAGTTTCGGGTTTTACTGGCACAGGCTCTTCAATCCTGACAGATATTGAAAGTCTTCCAAAACCTTTACTATTATGGCGTTCGATGACTCAATGGCTAGGAGGTGTTGGAATTGTTGTTTTCTTTATCGCAATACTTCCAGCAATGGGGATTAGAGGCACTTCAATTTTCAAGGCTGAAGTTACAGGACCATCAAAAGATAAAATCACTCCAAGAGTAAGAGAAACAGCAAAAAAGCTATGGCTAATCTATTTTGGTTTTACTGCCTTATTAGTTTTGTTTTTAATGCTTGCTGGCATGAATTCTTTTGATGCTTTTTGCCATGCAATGACAACACTCTCTACTGGTGGCTTTTCTACAAAAAACGCCGGGATTGCAGCTTTTAAAAATCCACTTATACATTATATAATTATAGTCTTTATGTTGCTTGGGTCGATTAACTTCGCTCTACACTATAGACTACTTTCAAAGTACGATGTCTCAGTATTTAAAGACTCAGAAGCTCGCTGGTATTTGATTATTATTTCCTTTTTTACCTTTCTCTGCGTTTATTCTACCTGGGGCAATCAATATCAATCATTTGAAGAAGCTTTTCGGTATTCCTTGTTTTCTGTTGTAGGAACTGCTTCATCAACAGGATTTTCAAACCCAGACTATGCCGCTTGGGCACCCCTGCCGCAATTTTTAATTTTGCTTCTAATGGTCATGGGCGGCAGCTCTGGATCTACAGCAGGTGGAGTAAAATGCATCCGCTTGGTCACAGCTGCAAAACAAATGTTAAGAGAATTAAAGTTATTAATACATCCAAAAGCTGTGTTTCCAATTAAATCTAACGAAAGAGCGATATCACCA
>JAGRAS010000128.1 GCA_020434465.1 Bdellovibrionales bacterium
TTAGTTTTTGCTTTTGTTTTTATTTTCTTAGCACCAATTAAAGCGATTTCGATAACTTCATCAATATGCTTTGCAGGATAGAAATTTAACTTTTTCCTTTGCTCATCAGGGATATCAGCTAAATCTTTTTGGTTATCAAAAGGAATAATAATATCTTTAATTCCATACCTTAATGCGGCAAGAGCCTTTTCTTTTAAGCCTCCGATAGGTAAAACAGTACCCCTAAGAGTTATCTCACCTGTCATTGCAACTTTTCTAGAAACTTTTTTACCGGACAAAGCAGAAACTAAAGCTGTAGCAATGGTAATTCCTGCAGAAGGGCCATCTTTTGGTGTAGCACCGCTTGGTACATGAATATGAATATCATGCTTACTTATAAAATTTAGATCTAATCCTAAATGCTTAGCATTCGCACGAGCATAAAATAAAGCAGCTTGCGCAGACTCCCGCATCACGTCACCAAGCGAACCAGTTAACATTAAGCTGCCCTTACCTTTCGCAATCGAAGCTTCAACTGGCATAACTTCGCCACCAAAAACTGTCCAAGCTAAGCCTCGTGCCATACCAACTCGATCGGCATCATCTATTTCCTCAGGATCGTATTTTGTTGTTCCAAGTTTTTGCTCAATAAAAGCGATATCAATATTTTTAGTAAATTTATCTGATTCAGCTAACTCACGAGCAATTTTTCTGGTGGCTGAACCAATCTCTCTTTCTAAATTTCTAACCCCAGCTTCACGAGTATATCTTTCAATCAAAAAGCGTATAGCCTCTGTTTGAAATTTTATTGGCTTATCTTGCAAGCCATTTTCCTCTAGCTGCCTAGGAATTAAATAGCGCTGACTTATTTTAATTTTTTCTTCTGTTGTATAGCTAGATATATAAATTACTTCTAAACGATCAAGTAATGCATCTGGGATCGTATCTATAGTATTAGCAGTGGCTACAAATAAAACAGAAGAAAGATCATATCCAACACTTAAATAATGATCGACAAAATCTTTATTTTGCTCTGGATCTAAAACTTCAAGTAACGCAGATGCTGGGTCTCCTCTAAAATCTGCACCAACTTTATCCAATTCATCTAGCAGGAAAACTGGGTTAGAACTTCCCGCTTGTTTTAAACCTTGAATGATACGCCCAGGCAATGCTCCTACATAGGTTCTCCTGTGTCCCCTAATCTCTGCCTCATCTCTTACACCACCAAGAGAAATTCTTACAAATTTTCTATTTAAAGCAGTAGCAATCGATCTGCCCAATGAAGTCTTTCCAACTCCCGGTGGGCCAACAAAACATAAAATTGGACCTTTTGAGTTCTTTTTAAGCTTTCTAACACTTAGAAATTCCAAAATTCTATCTTTGGCTTTATCTAAACCAAAATGATCTTTATTTAGAACTTCTTCTGCTTTTTTAAGGCTTAAACGATCTTTTGTTTTAGCACTCCAAGGAAGATCATTAACCCATTCAAGATAAGTTCTAGTAATTGCATACTCACTGGACTCAGCATGCATTCTCTCTAATCGCGACAACTGTCTATCTACTTCTTTCTTTGCCTGCTCTGGCAATTTCTTTTTCTCTAAAGATTCCTTTAAGGCTTCAAGATCTTCAGATGAGTCATCAGACTCTCCTAGTTCTTTTTGAATTTGCCTTAACTGCTCCTTTAAAAAAATTTCTTGCTGGCCTCTAAAGAGCTCGTCTCTTGCACGATTTCTCATTTCTTCAGCTACAACTAAGCGATGCAAATCATCCGAAATAATTTTATCACAAATATCTAGCCTTGAAATTGGATCTAATTCTTCTAATGCGGCCTGTGCTTCTTGGGGCTCAAGTTTATAATGAGCTAAAATTACATCTGCAAGTGCACCTGGGTCTTCCATATCTTCGCTAACAAGCAACATCTCCTCAGGCAAGTGTTCTTGCTGCACAAGCAATTGCAGATTTTCCCTAATTCTATCTATTGTTTTCTGTTGTTCTTCAGTTAACTCTACTTTTAGCACTGGTGGCACATCTTCTAACTCTGCCTCTAAAAAATCAGTCTTGGAATAGATTTTTTTAGCCGTTGCTCGAGTTAAGCCTTGAAGCAAAACTTTCAAATGCCCATCAGGCATTTTTAATGTACGTACAATATTACAAACAACTCCAACCTGATAAAGATCTTCAATTTTAGGATTTTCTACATCTTCATCCTTTTGGGCGACAACAAAAATTAAACTATCGCTATCCACAGCTTTTTCAATTGCATTGATAGTTAGATCTCTACCAACATGTAATGACATCATTACAGAAGGAAAAGCAACCAAGTCTCTTGCTGGTAATACTGGAAGTTTCTCTGGAATACTTATATCTTCGTTTTCGTTATCATCATTTTGCATATTTACCTTTTATTCAATAAGAAATTGGTTCAAGCTTGACTCCTTCATGAACTTTATAAAACGGCACTTCTTGTTCAGCTGAGATTGAAGCAGAAGGAGCATCAATAATTTCAGCAAGACCTTTTTTAGTTACTTCTACTACAGAAAATTTTCTATTTAAATTACCATTTGGATCTACAGTAATCTGACCAGTTAGACCTTCATACAAATCAATTCCTTCGATGGCTGCTTCAACACTTACATTATCGGCAACCGCTCGATCGACCGCTGCAAACATTAAAGTTGCTGCATCAAAACCCTGAGCCGCTAGAAAGTCAGGATCTTTTTTATAAGTTCCCTTATATGCGTCAATAAACTGTTTAATTATTAAACGCTGGCTATTTACAAAAAATGGACTTACAAAAACTGCTCCATGTAATAAAGCAAGCGATCTATTAAGCTGCGTTGTGTTATCCCAACTTGCTGGCCCCAAAATTCTTATATTTTTTCTTTGCGACTCAGGAATATTTGTAACAAAAGCTGCGGCGTTCCTAATACTGTCTGGAATAAAAACTGCTTCAACATTTTGCTGCATTATATCATTAGCAGCCTTAATAAAGCTTGCAGTATCGTTTGGATAGAAGGCAGAGTCATAAAGTAAAGTTGCCCCATTGTCTCTAACAGCTTCTCTGAAAAAAGTTGCGTTCTCTATCCCAAGTTCATTTTGTGGATAAAGTAATGCAAATGACTTAATACCTAAAACTCGACTTACAGTTTCAACTAAAGAATAAACTTGGGATTCTGTCGTTGGCCCAAGCCTAAACATCCCTCTTGCAAAAGCAAAATCACTTTTTTTAGAAAAAGAAATTATTGGCGCGCCAGATCCAGCAAGGGATCTTCCAACTTCAGCAGAAGGTTCTGCCAGTAAGGGGCCAAGAAATACAGCTGTACTATTTACTGTTAGTAATTCACGAGCTCCAACCGCAGCAGTAACTGCATCACCTTTTGTATCCTTTGCAATTAATGAAACCCCGCTATTAGCTCCTCGAGCTTTCTCAGCTATTTTGATTCCGTTTAGAGTATTCTTACCAAGTGCTGAATACTTTCCGCTTAGAGGTAACAGAACTCCGATATTTGTTAATTGGCCGCTTCTAACTTGCGGAATACTTGCATGTGACTCAAAGCCAATTCCTTCTTCCCAAAATGGTTCTATTTTTTTAGCTGGTTGAGGATTGTATGCAAGATGAGACCGTCGTCGTCTTTCTTGACCAATTAAGTTTGAAACGAAGCTATCAGTGTTCCATGCTGGATCCAGTTTTTGAAAATCTTGATCAGACAATGACTTTAGCAGCATTTTCAATCCACGTGATGAAGCTTCAGCAATTCCTCCCCTGCCAGCTTCAAGCCTATTAGTCCGTGAAAACCAGGCTAAGCTCTGTTCAACATCTCCATTTCTTCCATAGGAATAAGCAAACAAAAGAGAAAACCTTGAATCAACGTCTTCAACAATCTTTCCAGAACTTTTAAAGTAATTGCTTAATGTTTTAAGCGCATCACTAGGTTTATCAAGACTTAGTTCAACACCAGCAGTTCTAATTGCTAAAGCTTCTGACTCTTGAGGACTTAATTTTGTTTTCAAAGCTTTTTTATATAAATCCAGGGCAGTAGTTCTTTGTTCGTTCCTTAAATATTCATCAGCTTGAACCATTGTTGCGCTTGTTAGATTCAAACCTTGCATGTCACGTCCAAATGGCCAAGTTTCCCAAGGCATTCGCTTTGCAACTGCAATCTTTGTTGGACTCAATGGAGCTCTGTCAGCAGGTCTTAAGTCAGTTCGTGATGGAATAGAATCATAGCGATCATTTGTTTCATAAATATATGGAATTGAACTACATGAAACAAAAAAAGATAAAAAAATTATAAGGAGTGTCTTAAAACTTCGTGCCATTAATTAACCTTGTGCCTCAATTTAATATGAAGCAAAACATATTTCTTTCTATTTTATTAGATGAATAATTCATCTTTTTGATTGCATAAACCGCTGTTATATTTAATAAAAACCCTTTGGAACTCGCTTGATATTTATTCATTAAATACAGCAAGTTAAGATAGTGAGAATAAATTCCACACATTCAGACATAGGCCTCTTACTAAATTTGAAGGTTTACAAAATTTCACTTGCTTATTTATAATAGTAATACTATACTAATTAATAGTACATCTATAACTGATGGGGTTAAGGCATTTTAATCTTTTATCATGCCTTTAAAGCGTAACAGCAGGGGTGGATTGTGATGCACGATTACAATTTCATCTGGGTAATTTGTTTCTTCTAGTTGATATTAGATTAGAAATTAGAAAAATATGATTTTTTTTAATTTCTAGTTTACATATCGAGTAGAGTGCATCTTTTTAAAAAGGTTTTTACTTATCTCTGCATTTACTAAGTATGCGCATTCGATTCGAATAATCAAATCAATATAAAACTTTAAGATACGATTACTGGAACCGAATGCGCTAGCTGAGTAGGCAAGTGCATTTTGGTGTAACACCAACTTCTCCTGAGAAATCGGGCAAACAAGAAGTTAAAGGTGTGGATTAAAACCATGGCTAAGTACCACCGTGTTGCAGACGGCGACTGGTGGGGTGGAGAAGTCCACACCACCATCTACAACTTCTGCATGGCGATCGTAGCCGTTGTCGTGGCAGAAACCCAGGGATTCAAAGTACTCCCTGCTGCCATCGTTGGAGCCGCAGCGCTTTCTCTCCAGTGGGGAGTCAGCACCGTTCGTTACTGGACGGGGCGGCGAGAACACATTGAAGCCCACCTCAAGACAGACTGGGTGTGGCTTCTGCTGATTGTAATGGTCAGCACTTTCTGGTTCGCAATCGCAAAGCGATCGGGCAGGGACTGGGTCATGCCGACTCAGATTCTTGCCCATGGTCTGGTCACCTTCGTAAGTGGCTCGTTTGCCTTTGGCTTTGTCCGAGGCAAGATCGTGCACTTCGAAGACTGACCATCAGGGCGGTAAAGCCGAGCGGAAATGCAACTCCGCTCGGCTTAGGCCAAAAATGGAATCCACAAATACAAATGTAACTTGCAAT
>JAGRAS010000129.1 GCA_020434465.1 Bdellovibrionales bacterium
TTATCTACATGCAGTTAAGATTGATAGCGATCTAAAAAAATCATCTTATAAAAATGGAAGCTTATATATTTGTATTCCTGATAGCACAAAAGTAAAACAAACTGTTTTTGAAGGTGACTTTAGAGATATACTATTACATCTTCGCTTTTTAAATTGGCCTTATAAAACGATTAGTTGCGCAGAGAACAGTATTGATTGGAAGGTCATAGAAAAAAGAAAAAAAATCCCAATTTTGAAAATATATGATAAGTTCTTTACTGATAAAAACTATCTAGAACTTTTAACAAAAAATTGCAGTTATTATCAAAATATAAAAGATAAAAGATCAAAAGTTGTTGGTAATCTTTGTTATTAAGGCCTGTCAAATTATATAGTCCTCAACAATAGAAATTGCCGTTCTGTAGGCAAAAACTTGATCAGCTTTGATCCTGTTTTTGAGGACTGTATACGCCCCTTATTGATTTACCGAAGGCAAATCAATAAGAAATGTATAAAAGATAAATAAGGCAACCCAGAAGAAAAATATTTAGTGTGACATCTGACAGATTTTTAATTCTTAACTCAAGTTTAGAACTCGAAATTGAGTCCCAAGCAGATGCAGCAGCATAGAGAGGAAAAACGCTTAAAATACTTAGTTTAAAACCAACTAGCATAGCAGCTAAAATTCCTAAAATGGCTCCAATTAAGCCTCCAAGACCATTACTCAACCATGCCCATAGCAAGGCCGAATTGTCACTTTTTTCTAGCCGATTAAAAATTACAGGGAAATAGCTACCCATAATTATACTTGGTATACCACTTAAAATGATTGCAATAAGACACCTCATTTCAAGGGATTTACTTGAAATTATTAGATCTGCTGGTTCCATGAATGCAAAAGCATATATAGCAAGTAAAAGTGGGATCGCGACAATTATTCGTTTAGACGATGGCTTGTTAGCAAAAAATGTATTACTTAGGTATGCTCCTAGAGCTGTTCCAGCAAGCATGGCCGGGAGTACTAGGGCAGTTGCTAATAGGGGATGACCTACCATGAAAGTGAGTCTTTGAATTATTCCAGTTTGATACATTGAATACGCGATTCCGATAAGTATAAAAGCAGAAAGATAAGCAGAGCGGTTTGAAACTGAAGGAGCATTTCTTGTGCTTAGGAATAGCACGCAAAGAGTAAGTAAGGAGGCAAATAAGAGGATATTTTTCATAAACTCAACGTTATAGCCGAAGAGGGATCTAAGATCGTCAAGTAAAGTTCCATCGTTATAAAGAAAAGGATTGTCATCACTTAGAAATCTAAGTTTTGTAGCACGCTCCAAAGATTGTTGAACATTGTAAAGCTTTTTATTTGGTGGAGCCTTTGTAAGCTGTTCATGGGTAATTGCATCAATAGTCTTATAAGGTCTTGCTAATAGTACAAAGCCACTACCTTGATCAAATGCAATTATATGATCATTAACATTTTTAATATCTAACTTTTTCAACGCTTGGGCAATTGAGTAAATCAATTTATCTGCAATTACACTTCTAAAATATATTGCAACATATCCTGATTCATTCAACATATTAAAGTAAAGTGAAATTGCTTCTGTGCTCATCAAATAAGTTTGTGTTAAAGCGTGACCGGAAGAGCCAAATAAAGTAGCTACAGGAACATAAATTAGATCGAACTTTTCACCACTTTCATTCATTTGCGCTGCAAATTCTCTACCTTCAGCAACTACGAGGTTTACTCTCGGATCTTTATATGGATTAGATTCGTCTTGTAGGTTTTTAGACATAAAATCAGGTATCATTTCATTGATTTCAACTGCTGTAATTTTGCTAAGCCCAAAGTGTAAACCTTGAAGCACATTTTTACCTGCACCACTTCCAAGAATGAGAGCTGTTTTTGGTTGGACTCGAAAAGGAAGAGCGCTTAAATGATCAATTAAGTCTTTATGAGGTTTGCTGATGGGTCCTGGGACTGAGGAGGTGCCACCATTAATACCTGCTGTTCTAAATTGAAAAGCATTTTTTTGTTTTTTAATGGCGTCAATTCGTGAAAAAGCATTAGATTTAATAAAATAAGAATTTGGATGAGCAAGTTTATCTGCCCTAGTGAAAAGATTAAAAGCAATAATTGTAATAAACAAAGATCCAATAATACAAAAACTGCGCCATTTATTATCTTTAGGAATTAAAACTAATGCTGCAATAAGACATAATATAAGCTGTAAAACACCGGCAAAAATATCACCAAAAAAATGCATTCCAGCAAAAGTGATAGGAACTCCTAAGGTAGCTCCAATTAAACTTGCTGCATAAAGTCTGTAAACTGAGCCTTTAAAGTTAACAATCTCAGCAAAGGTAGGAACGCTTGCAAGTGACAAGGATATTAAACATAAAGATCCAGAAATAAAGATTCGCTGATAAAGAGAGTTGATGTCTGTAATTTGGTGAGGAAGAGAAAATAAGTACCAGCCAGCAAATAAAATTGATAGTGGTAATAAGAGTAATGCTCTTGAAGTTGCTTTTTGGGCTCCACCTAATAACTTAGTCATTGGACTTGCAAAAGCAACTCCTAACATAGCTAATCCTAGTACTCCAAGAGATAAAGTACCAAACTCGTATCTACTTAGTTTGATAAATAACAATTCGGAACCTAATTGAATCGCTGAAATTATAGCAATTCCAAGTGAAATTTTCTTTGTATCTTTACTCATGTGTTTGGTATATCACATGCGGCAGTATACGGGATAGTAGAATACTTAGCAGGTACTTTATCCAGAAAACTAATTGCCTGATTTAATACTTTTACATTTTCTATGTGTGTGGGTTTAAAATTTAGCAGAGTTTGTTTTGCCTCTATAAATACATCATGTACTTTGCTTTCTATCTCAAGTTTATTTTTATATGTTCTTTCTCTCAACATTTCATAAAGTGGTACAAGCTTATCACCGATTTCTACTGGAGCCTTTCTTGATTCTGTATGATACCAATATGGACAGTATCCTCCAATTTCTCTTGAATCAAAGTTAAGTCTTTCAAATACTCCACCGCTTGGGCCTGCCTCTTGCCCATAAATGACAGATTCTATTCCAGTAAATGCAATCATACCCGCGCACATTACACATGGTTCAAATGTTACATAAATCCTATGCTTTAAAAATTTACTAAATTTTGATTGTTGGAGAAAATTTCTTATTAATCGGGTTTCTGCATGTTGTGTTGCATCATTAGTAATTCCTGTAGTATTTCTTCCCCAACAGACAATCTTATCATTTTTGTCTACAAGAATTGCAGCAATATTATGCCCTATAAACTTTTCATTTGATGATTGCCAACGTTTTTCTGCTACAGCAAATGCTAGCAGAGAAAAAATTTTATCACGCTCTATTTGTATTTTTGTTAGAGGAGGAGTTGTTTTTAAAATTTTACATGGAGTTTTAGATCTTGGTAGTGGTTTTTTAGAAAGCAAAATACTTTCTTTGCAATCTATATTTTTAGACATTAAGGCAGGTTTATATGGTTTACCTGTGTTAGTGCAGCTACAAAAGATTAAAATCAAGAGAAAAAATAAAGATTTACATTCCATATTATTTCTTACTACGTGTTAAGACTGATTTTTTCTAAAAAAAACATATAAGATTAAAAGTATTTCTGTTAAAATAACCTGTTTTCTAATAGTAAAGCTACTAGTATTATTGAGCCGTATTGATTTCGTTTTTTTTCTAGAGTTTTTAAAATAACAGTTTTAGGAGATTTTTAGATGGGTATTGTTAAAGAATTTAAAGAGTTTGCTGTTAAGGGAAATATGATAGATATGGCAGTTGGAATTATTATTGGAGGAGCTTTTGGTAAGATAGTTTCTTCTCTTGTAGCCGATATCATCATGCCACCTCTTGGAATACTTATTGGAGGAATTGATTTCTCTGGGCTGTCTCTAACTCTTAAAGAAGCTGTTGGTGAGACTCCGGCTGTGACTCTAAACTACGGGCAGTTTATTCAGCACATAATCAGTTTTTTAATTGTAGCATGGTCAGTATTTATTCTTGTGAAAGCTATTAATAGTCTAAAACGCGAACAAGAAGCTGCCCCACCTTCTGGGCCTACAAAAGAACAAGAGTTGCTAATGGAAATTAGAGATGCAATTAAAGCTAAGTAAATTTAAATCTGCTCAGCAGGTTTAATAATATGCACATCTCTTTGTGGGAAAGGAATAGTTATTCCTGCATCTCGTATTGCATTATGAATTGCTATTGAAAGCCTGCTGTGAAGATCTGGTCTTTCCAATACATTTCTAATCCAACCTCGAGCTTCAAAATTTAGTGAGCTATCGCCAAAGGATTTAAAAAGTACATCGGGCTGAGGATAATCAAGAATAAATTCTTGAGCCTTTAAGGTATCTAGTAAAACCTTGCTGCATTTTTCCAAATCAGTTCCATATGCAACCCCGACAGAAACAACCATCCGAGCTCTTTTATTAGTTAACGTCCAATTTACTACCTTATCTGTTACAAGAGTTGCGTTGGGAATAATTATCTCAGCTTCATCAAGTGTTTTAATAGTACTCGATCTAATACCTATTCTGCTAACTGTACCAACATTATCTCCAACTAAAATCAAATCTCCTACTTTAATTGGCCTTTCAAAAAGCAAAATAATACCGCTTACAAAATTATTAACAATGTTTTGTAAACCAAATCCAATTCCCACAGATAATGCACCGGCTATAATCGCAATATTTTGTAGGCCGATTCCAAGAGATCCAACTGCGGCAAGGACAGATAAAATTAAAACGACATAATGTATGCCGGTATCTAGGGTATTTCTTGTTCCTGGGTCTAACTGCTTTCTGGCATAAAATTCTTCTTCTAAAATTGCTCTGATCCCAAGTGATATTTTTCCACCAGCAAGTAGGAAGAAAACCGCCAGGATAATGCCACCTACCTGTATATTTAAATCTCCAATCTCTATACCAGACGCTAAGAAAGATTTAATTCCATTAATAACTGATTTATCAATACCAAGCGCGAACATTCCGCGATAAAGCCAAAAAACAACAGCGCAAAAAATTAATAGTCGATTAAACAACTGAATTAGTTTCTCAGTATTCTTTTTGATAACTCTAATATGCTGGGCATAGGGAATTTGAATGAAAAAGACTCCGAATCCGAAGCAAAGCTTGTAAACGACAAAAAGAATTAAACCTAAATACAAAGCATTAAATAAGGTATCTTCAAAAAATAGAACCAAACGATAAAAACCTAGTAGTAAAAAGAAAGCTGCAAATGAAAATATGACTTGGAATAGTTTGCCAAATTGGCCTAGGATAACTAGAGTTTTATTATTTTCTTTTATTACTTCTTTATTATCATCAATTACATTTGGATCTTTTGCCTGAACATTATCAGTTTCTGCTGTTTTACAAGTTTTAGTAAATTCTTTTGAAAAATAGACAGCTAATAA
>JAGRAS010000012.1 GCA_020434465.1 Bdellovibrionales bacterium
AATCAGAGTGGAAACCTCCTATCTAACCTCCTTAAATGATTGCTTAGCATGATTCACATCTGAAAAATCATTCTTTTTATCACCAATAATTTGATAATTTTCATGCCCTTTCCCTGCAATTAAAATTACATCATCCGCATCTGCATTTTTAATAGCATATCGTATGGCATCTGCACGATCTGGTTCTACCAAAACTTCTCTTGTAGTACCCTTCTTGATTTGTTCGATAATTTCAAGTGGTTTCTCAGAGCGAGGATTGTCTGAAGTTATAACCACAAAATCAGCTAACTCACTTGCAAGTTTACCCATTACAGGTCTTTTCTTAGCATCTCTATCACCTCCACATCCAAAAACTACCCATAGTTTATTTGGTGAAATTTTTCTTAAGGAAACAAGCGCATGCTTTAAGGCATCAGGGGTATGAGCATAATCAACAAATGTGCTTGGGCTTTCTGTGGCTAGCTCTAACCTTCCAGGTATCTGCGGAATATCATCTAAAAACTCAACCAAGTTTTCTAAATCTAACCCAATGCTTGTGCAAAGTGCCAAAGAAGATATTAAATTATAAGCATTATGTTCGGCAATCAACGGGCTTTTAAATTTAATCGATTGATTTTTAACTTTTAATTCAATATGAGTACCCGTTGCATCGGCTCCAAGAATTGTAAAATTAAGATCAGCAGATTTATTAGTACTAATAGATTTTTTATTCTTACAATCTAGTTTTTCAAATAGAAGCTCCCCCCATCTATCATCAATGTTAATATACGCACTTCCATTACTTGCAAGTAAATCAAATAGGTGTTGCTTTGCATTAAAATAAGAGTTTTCATCTGAAAAATAGTCTAAATGATCATGAGTTAAATTTGAAAAAACAGCTCCAGTATATGGCACTGATTCAACTCGGTATTGAGTAAGTGCATGAGCTGAGCTTTCCATTACAACAGTTTGTATTCCCTGTTTTAAAGCATCTCGAAAAAGATCATGCAACTCAAACGAATCGGGAGTTGTAAGAGCAAGCTCTTTTTCAACTCCAGGCCCTTTAACTCCGAGCGTTCCGATTGAAAGCGTTTTAGTTCCACTGAAATTTAAAAGATTAGCTGTAATCCAACAGGTACTAGACTTTCCATTCGTTCCCGTAATTCCCAAAATCTTTAACTTCTTTTCAGGAGCTCCAGTAAGAATTGAAGCAATCTTAGATTTTGCCAGTCGAGTATTTTCAACCACTATTCCTGGTAACCCATTAAGATAAGTTTCATCTGCAACTAAGGCAGCAATAGCACCATTATCTACTGCATTACTAACTACTGTATGACTATCAAAACTTGTTCCTTTTACAGCAATAAATATTGAATTTTCTGAAACGTCTGAGCTTGAATCACAGGCAGACTTGATAAGCAAATCATTTTCAAGATTAACTAATTTTGCATCTAGCAAATCTGCTAGCTCTTTTATTGAAGTAGGCTGCTCGGCTCTTAAAATCATAGCCTAACTATAGATGGTAAAACTAAATTGGTCATCAACTTTAAAGCGAAACCCTTCTTAAAAGCGAAGGGGTAAGCTCATCATCTTCATCTATATTTTTAATGATATGTTGACGAGTTGAATAAAGATGCAGACTTCTTTTTAGAATCCTTCTAAATACAGGAGCAGCTAAAGTACCTCCATAAATTGAACTTGTATTTGGCTCATCAATTGCCACCATTAATGCTACAGTTCTGTCGTAACCAAGCTCTCTTCCATCAGCAAAGCCAATAAAAGATGCGATATAAGCCCCTTTTTGATATCCACGAGTTTCTGGATTTGGTTTTTGAGCTGTACCTGTTTTACCACCCACTCTTAAACCGTCGATTCTTGCTTTCTTACCAGTTCCAGAATCTGACTCAACAACTCCATACATCATTTCTTTAGCATCTCTTGCTGCCGATTCAGATATGACTCTGGTTAATGTATATGGTTCTTCTGATTTAACAACTCTAAGATTTGGAAGATTTCCCCCATTTGCAATAGCTGATACAGCCCTTACCATTTGTAAAGGAGTTACAGCGACTCCTTGGCCAAAAGAATGAGTTGCAACATCAACCGTTGCCCAGTTCTTTCTTGATCTTAAAATTCCTGATGTCTCACCTGGCAAACCTAAATCAGTAGAATTACCAAATCCAAACTTAACTAAATAGTTATATAACTTGTCTGGACCCATTCTGTAAGCAACTTTACTCATACCAATATTAGAAGACTGCACAACTACATCATAAAAACTTGCATCATCTAAAGGATGAACATCCTTAATTGTGTGTTTGCCCACCCTAAATCTGCCATGCTCACAGTAAATCATCTCAGTAGGTTTGATTGCGCCACTGTCAATTGCAGCAGCAGCAACAATTGGTTTTAAAATTGAGCCAGGCTCAAAGACTGTTTCAACTAAAAGATTTTTTAACTCTTTCTTGGAAAAACTTTTAGAGCTATTGAAATTAACATTAGGAGCTTGGCTTAAAGCTAAAATCTCGCCAGTATTTGCATCTACCATTACAGCCATGGCCGCTTTTGCATTTGCTTTACTCCTTCCCCTTTCTAACTCTTCTTCAACAATAGATTGTATCGCAGCATCAATTGTTAAGGACAAAGATTTTCCTTGAGGTAAATCGAACTCTTCATCAGAACCAAATGCTACTTGTATTTTATTGCCTAAAGCATCACGAACAACTTTTGTTTTAACTTCTGAACCTTGAAGCCTTTTCTCATAAACCATCTCAAGACCTGAGAGACCATTACCATCAACACCCACTCTACCAATTAGTGTTGAGGCTGCTTCATTATATGGATAATAACGCTTGGACTCTAAGGTTGATCCAATACCTTTTAAATTTAAATCTTCAATTTTCTTTGCATATAATCTTGGAACTTGTCTTTTTATCCAAACAAAGGGTTTAGGCTGCTGCATTAAGCTCTGCACTTTATCAGCATCCATATCTAGCACATCTGCTACAGCTAAACTTGCTTGCTTGATATCCACAACATTCTTTGGTCTTACATAGATAGACTGAGTTGGCACTGAGACTGCAATTTTTTTCCCATTTCTATCGTAAATAGTGCCACGTGCTGATGCGATTTTGATCTCCTGGAAGTGTTGTTTAATCGCCCAGTCTTGCCATCTGTTGAATTGAGATATTTGTAAAGTATAGAGACGCCATACAATTAAACTACTCCAAAGAACTATACCCAGAAAAATAAAAACAAGTCTGTTTTTCCTACTTCTCGGGCTAAGCACGTTACCTGAAAAGCTATGCTTATTTATCGACGCAAAGTCAGTTGTTACTTTTTTCTTCTTTGTAGCATTGAACATCTAGTACTTAAGCCTCCGTGCTTGCTCAGGCTTAAGAGCTTGCAAACCTAGACGGCTAATAGCTTGTTTCTCTAGATTATCTGTTCTTAATAGCACGGAAAGTTGCAACTCAAGCTCTCTTTTTTCCATATCTAAGCTATAAGTCTCTTCTCTTTGTTCAGCAAGCTGATATCCAAGATTTGTACACTTTAACTGTATCCAAACTTTTGCAGCTAGAATAACTAACAAGAAAAAAATTATCATTAACTGCAAACGAACAGAAACTACAACCCTACTTTTTGTAGTCTGCACCGATCTATAATCCAAACAAACTGCCATATTAACCTCAATAAACCTTAAAAAAATTCATACTCATTTAAAAAAATTAAACAAGTTTAACCACATCCTAAAAACTCAAATGCACGCAACATCGCACTTCTAGATCTTCGATTTTTATCTATCTCTTCTTCACCTGGTTTTACAGCTTTCGACGTTAATAGTTTCCCTAGCGTCTTCACTTCTTGCATGCCTCCCCATAAAGCTGGGGCAAACTCACCTTGCCATTTTCTCATTGCTCTTGCTACCAAACGATCTTCAAGCGAATGAAATGAAATAACTACCAAGCGTGCTCCTGGCTTTACATGCTTAGGAACTTTCTTAAGAAGCTCATCTATTTCATCAAATTCTTGATTAACAGCTATTCGAATTGCTTGAAAAACTAAGGTTGCAGGATTCCTTTTTTTACCACCTTCATATCGTTCAACTGCCCGCTTGATAACTTCTGCCAACTGACTTGCATTATCAAACGGGCGATTTTGAACGATAGCTCGGCTCGCAGGCCTTGCTTCTTTACCCACCCCACCTTTTTTTAAAAGAGTAAATAACTCTTTTTCACTTAAGGTGTTAACAAGAAAATTTGCTGTAATCTCAGCTTGCTCATTCATGCGCATATCCAGACTTTCTTGATCACTAAATGAAAATCCTCGCCCCTCGGCAAGCTGATCACTTGACGTACCTAAATCTGCAATTATTCCATCAAAAAGAATCTGCTGATCAATGAACTTATCGAAATCTGAAAATTGTGTGTGATGTAAACTGAGGCGCTCTTGAAATTTTTCTTTTAAAATTTCAGCTCTCTCTATTGCCCTAATATCTTGATCTAAAGCTACCACTTTACTTTCTGCACTCGCCTCAAGAATAGCTTTGGTGTGCCCTCCGCCACCAAATGTACAATCTAAAAACAAACCTCCCTGGCTAGCTTTCAAAAATTCAAGCACCTCTGCTAACATTACGGAGGTGTGCAATGAACTCATTTTATATATCTAGCTCAGCAAACAAATCAGGATCCTCCATAAGTGCTTTTTCTGATTCTTCAAACGTCAATTCCCACACCCTGCGATCCCAAATACGAAAACCATTTATAGATGAAGTAAAAGTAATCTCCTTTTCTAGCCCTGCATAGTTTTTTAAATATGCTGGTATAAGAATCCTTCCACTTCCATCCACTGCAAGCTCAGCAGCCCGGCTTAAATAAAAGTTTTCAAGCTGTTGGAGCTTGGAACTAAAACGACTCTTTTCACGAAGTTTACTTTCGAATTTATTCCAGCCAGTAAGACCAAAACCCTCAAGACATCTAGCACCTTGAGAGATATAGTTAGTTAGAACAATACGGCCTTCATCATTGTCAGCCAAAACTCTTCTAAACTCTGCTGGAAGATTTACGCGCCCTTTTGAATCAATAGAGTGCGTAAAGTTTCCCCTAAAGGAGAGGGGCGAACCTGTAAAAAAACCTGGTTTTTTGTCTGAGTTGCTCATCTCGACTTTTTTAACCTAAATTGCGGCATAGGCGTGGTAAGATGCCCCATATTCTCCCACTTTGCCCCACCCCTGTACACTACGGCATTTATGGGTGAATAGTCAATAAAAAATTTGTGTAAGCATCTGAAAAAACTGCTAATTTTAACTTACTTAAACTAAATTTCCATTCTTTTGTTTTTGCTTTCAATTACTTAGGTCTATCTAGAAAGATTTTATTTTTATTACTGTAATTAATTTTTTTTACTTGAACAGAAAATATTAAGTATTATAGCTTTGGTCACATGAAAAATGACGACCTCCCAAAAGTGGCTTTGAACAAGCCAATTGTTCTAGAAATGGAAGCTGGTGAATACTGGTGGTGTGCTTGTGGCCTATCAAAAAACCAACCATTTTGTGATGGCTCACACAAAGGAACAGACTTTTCTCCAAAAAAATTCGTGTTAGAGGAAAATCGAAAAGTTGCTTGGTGCGCCTGCAAACACACCAAAAAAGATTGCCTTTGTGACGGAACTCATAAAAATCTTTAGATAAATTTTGACCATACCACGATCCTCTACCTAATGCTAAACTCATAGCATGAGGTTTTTGTTTTTTAGGTTTTTTCTTCCTGTTTTTTCTATCTTTGTGCCAGTCTTAAGCGCGAGTCACAGCTCATTTTACGGAATAGCATATGCTGAGATTAGACCTCAGTTAATAGAAGGCATGAGCTACTTTGATGTTCTTAGCCGCTGGGGCTCTCCTGTCGAAAAAATTGAATACGAAACAAAACGTGAAGCTAGATGGGTTTATACAAATGATTCTGTAAATTTTAAAAATGGAAAAGTTACTCAAATTGCTCTAATCACCGATCCTTGGGAACTTAAAATTAAACAAGCTCAACCAGAAAAAGCTAATCCTAAAGCAAAAGCAAACGATGCTGACGATAGCGCACTAATAGAAATATTTGAAGAAATTGCAAAAGGCTACCCTGATACTGACTCTGACTCAGAAAAAGACAATGAGACAAAAAAACCTAAGATTTTAGAAAATAAAAGTAGACAAGTAAGATAGAAAAAAATTTTACTCTTTTAAAATTACTCTACGGTAACACTCTTTGCTAAGTTTCGTGGTTGATCAACATCAGTACCGTTTAAAACTGAGACATGATAAGCCAGAAGTTGCAGTGGGATATTAAGAACTATTGGGCTAACTTCTTCATTAATAAAAGGAACTTCAATTACATGATCGCAAATGTTTGTAAGTTCAGAAATATTATCATTATCTGTAATTGCAATAATCTTTCCAGCTCTAGCATGAGCTTCTCGTAAACCACTTAAAGTTTTTTCAAAAAGTGCGGTAGATCTTTGTAAAACAACAACAACAGGCATAGATTCATCAATTAAAGCTAAAGGACCATGCTTCATTTCGCCGGCAGGATATGCCTCAGCATGAATATATGAGATTTCTTTAAGTTTTAAAGCGCCTTCTAAAGCTATTGGAAAGCACGTTCCCCTACCCAAAAACAAAAAGTCTTTAGCAGTATGAAAGGCTTTTGCTACTTCTAGGATTTCAGAGTCAGTTTGCAATGCTGCATCAAGAGCTGTAGGCAGCTTTAGTAGGCCATCTAATAGTTTATGTGATCTTTCAGTATCAATGCTAGTACGTTGCTGACCAATAAACATAGCAAGCAAGTAGACTGCAACTAGCTGCGTTGTAAATGCTTTAGTAGATGCAACAGATATTTCAGGACCAGCATGAGTATATAAAGTATAATCAACTCTTCGAGTCAGGGTAGAACCCAAGACATTACAGACAGCAAGTGTTTTAGAAACATTCCTAACAAGTTCTATTGCCCCAAGAGTATCTGCAGTTTCTCCAGATTGGGATATGCTTACAATCAATGTCTTTTCATCAAAAATAGGTCGGCGATATCGATATTCTGATGCGTAATCTACTTCACAAGGTATTCCTGCAAAATCTTCTATATAGTACTTTGCTAACAAACAGGCATGCCAAGCTGTACCGCAAGCTATTAAAACAATTCGCTCGATATCTTTAACAGTGTTAGAAAAAGAATCTAGCTCTGGCAAAGTTACCTGTGCAGACTCCATGTTCATGCGACCACGGAAAGTTTCTGCCGCCACAACAACTTGCTCATGAATTTCTTTCATCATGTAATGCTTAAAACCACCCTTCTGAGCAGTTACTGGATCCCAAGTAATTCTTTGAGCAGCTCTTTCTACTGTCTCACCATTATTTTCTATATGAATTGAAGACAACATTACTTCAGCTAGATCCCCATCTTCTAAAATAATAATATCACGTGTAATCTCCAAGACTGCAGGGATATCACTCGCAATTATCACCTCCCCTTCAGCAAATCCAATAACAATTGGTGTTGCGTTTTTAGCTACTAAAATCCTATCAGGATTTTCCTTGTCTATTGCTAAGAAAGCATAGCTACCTCTAATCTCATTACAAGCAGCCTTTAACGCTTCAAAAGGCGACTTACCTGCTTGAACAAATGAATCAATTAAATGAGCGGCAATTTCTGTATCGGTTTCAGAATTAAAACTTCGACCCTGCTTAGATAAAACATCTCTAAGCTCCATATAGTTTTCAATTATACCATTATGAATTAAGCTTATTCTGCCGGCGGTATGAGGATGGGCATTATTTTCAGATGGCTTGCCGTGCGTTGCCCATCTAGTGTGACCAATTCCAATATTAGAATTACCGGTATTAAGCCTATCACCCAAAGCCTTTTTCAGAACTTCAAGCTTTCCCATCGCTCGACTAACTTTGATTTCACCATCTTCTAATCTTGCGATTCCAGCAGAGTCATAGCCACGATATTCCAGCTTTTCCAAACCAGAAACTATTACTCTCAAGGCATCTTGATGACCTAAATATCCTACTATTCCACACATATGTTTGGGAGCTTATACCAATAGATAGAAATTAGGAAGTTCGAGAAAAACCTTGTTTTTATAGTAGGCTATGCTGAAAATTTATCAGACGAAATACCCACCTCAAGTACCTCTACCCCCATCACCTTACGAATTTCACTAAAAAGCATATTCGAGTTAATTGGTTTAGAAACGTATCCATCTAATGGCGACTCAGCTATGCGTTTCTTATCGGACAATAATGCAAATGCAGTAACAGCGATTATTGGAATATTAGGATCTATCTCTCGAATAAGCTGTGATGCCTGGAACCCATCCATTACTGGCATTTGAAGATCCATTAACACAATCTCAACAGAATTTTCCTTAAAAATCTTTATAGCATCTCTACCAGATGGAGCAGAAAAAACAGTATGACCAGCTTTTTCTAAAACTTTTTGTATAAGCAAAAGGCTGATTTTATTGTCATCAACAGCTAATATCTTCAAAGGCCTTATCTTAAAGGTTTTGCTACTAGGAGGTGGCACTGGATTCTCATGTAGATCATAATAATTTGTCGGCTCGAGAGAAATTGTTTCAATATAAAAAACAAACTCACTTCCCTTACCTACTTGGCTTGTCAATTTAATCTTACCACCCATTAATTCTGTTAAACGGTTAGAAATCGATAGACCTAGACCTGTTCCTCCATAGGTTCTTGTAATAGTCGCATCTTCTTGAGTGAAAGACTCAAAAATCATATTTTGTTTTTCTGGAGGCACCCCAATACCAGTATCTGCTACTGAAAAATGTAGTTCTAATTCAATTCCATCTTTTGGCTCACTCCAAACTTTTACATTTACACTCCCATCAGGCTCAGTAAACTTTATTGCATTATCAACTAAATTAATTAGTATTTGTCCCAACCGACCAGAATCAGCAACAACAAATTCAGGCACTTTTTTATCTATTTGAAAGCCGAAATGCACACCTTTTTCCCTAGCACGCAAAGATAATGAACCCACAATTTTCGTTAAATAATCTCTAACATCAAATGCAGATGGAACAAGTTCCAATTTACCAGCTTCAATTTTTGAAAAGTCTAATATATCATTAATTACACGCAATAAATGATCAGCAGAGACTTTTACCATACCTAAGTACTCTTTCTTCTCAACAGGCAGGTCAGTATCCAACAACAAATCTGTCATACCAATAATACCATTCATTGGAGTTCTAATTTCATGGCTCATATTTGCCAAAAATTCAGACTTAGCTTTATCAGCAGACTCAGCTTTTTCTTTTGCCGACAATAACTCTTCATTTTGTTTATCAATGATTTCTATCATGGAGTTAAAACTATTTACTAAGACACCTAGCTCATCCTTACCTACTTGCTCAACTCTTTTTGAATAATCTTGATTAGCTGCAATTTCTCTTGTGGCACTAACTAATTTTTCAATTGGATCTGCAATTAGTGGCATCAAAAGAGCGGTGAACACTAAGCCAACAAGTAAAGAAAGGAAAAATACAACCACGCAAACTGTAGCGAATTTTTCAATCCTACTGTACAGCTCACGATCAGAAGCTAGTACATATATATACCCAACTAAATCACCATCAAGAAAAATCTCTTGTCCTACTTCGATTTCCCCATTTGCCCAGCTATGCTCCAAATGAACTTTTTCAGGAAACTTCACATCACCTGCCGAAGGGCGCTGAAACTTAGCTAAAATTCCAGCATCAAGGGTATACAAAGCAGCGGCTTTAATATGCGGCTCTTCTTCTAAGGCAGCTAACCTTTCACGTGCAGCTTCAGCATCAGCAAAAACTATAGCAGCTCTAGATCCAGAACCGACAATCCTAGATACAGTTGAAAGCTTATGATAATAAGTGTTTTTAAAGGATATAATTTCAGTTATTACAATTCCGCCTAAAGCAATCGCAAGAGAAAAAATACAGGTCGCAAGTACTACTATCCTTAGTTTAACATTTATTGGAACGTGTCTAAGTAAATTAAACATAATAAAAAACTAACCTGAAATCACAAGAAAAAGAAAACACCTTTTCAGAATACAACAAAGTGAGATGTAAGCATACTAACTAAAGTAAGCATAGGTATCTTTCTTTAAACTGCATCGCTAAATGGCAGTTCTTTTAAGAATTCATAAGTATTTATCCCTTCGATTAGGGCAGATCTAACTGCATTCACAAGAACTTTTGGCTCAATTGGTTTAGATACATATTCATTCATTCCTGCATCAAAACATCTTTTTCTGTCCCCCTTCAATACAAAGGCAGTGCAAGCAACTATTGGAATTCCAGATACGGGAGAGTCAAGTTTTCTTATTCGCCTAGCTGTTTCAAAGCCATCTAGCCCTGGCATCTGACAATCCATAATGACAACATGAAAAACTTCTTCCCTAAGCATTTGCAAAGCTGAGAATCCAGAATGTGTGCCTTTAACAATCATTCCATAAGACTCAAGAAATTTTTTCAGTAAAAATCTACTAACTTGATTATCTTCTACAACTAAAACTTTCATACCACCTAAAATTTCGTATTCATTTTTTTGTGCTAAGTTCTGTGCATTAAGACTTAACGGGTGTTGGGTATCAACATTTAGCGCTTGCTCAAATGTTTCCTCAAAAATTGAAAACTCACAGGTAAAAACAAGGCGTCTTGAGTGCATATGTACATTTTGTACTTCAACTATCCCACGCATTTCAGAATACAAAGTTCTTAAAAGCTTAAACTTGGGTGAAAAAACAAAATCTGTAATATCTAATTTATCATCTAATTGTCTTGTATCAGGAAAAAAACTTACTTCCAAAACTTTTTTAGCTCCAGACTTTCTAATACCTTTAATAGTAGTCTTCAAAGTACCATAGGGGTTTATAAATGGGATTAGGTTCATACATGTGTAGTAAAATGCTTTTTCAAAAACCTCTACGCTACCAATTAAATTATCTTCTAGCCCGTCATCAACCGTACATGAAAAAATAATTCTATTTTTCTGAAACTCGTTTTCAATTTTTTCAATACATTTTGTAAGAGACCACCTTAAAGGAAAACAATTAACTGAAGGGCTTTCTGCTAAACAATCAAGTTCAAATTCAGTTGGCAAAACAACTCCTTTAGAAACACTAATAGCAAGATTTTTAGTTAGTTGTTTTTGAATTTCTTGAGTTGCAAATGGATAAAGCTGAGAAAAAACCCATCTCGTAGAAATGTCTGCCTGCTCAAAAACACTTAAATCTTTATTGAGTAAATCAACAACTTGTTGCTCGTTCAGTCTTAAATGACTTAAAAAATCTTTCTCAGAATAAGGGCCTTCAAAAATCAACTTTTTACTAGCGCGCGTAGCTTTTTGATCTAGATTAACTCTTGCTAAATTACAGCGCATTAATAATGCAGGCGCTCCATTTGCATGCGGATAATCTTTCTCTTCAGCAAGAATCTCAAAACCTAAAATCCTATTCCAAAACACTTTATGCTTTGGATTTATTACTAAAATTAATTCATCAACTTGCCTAACCTGCCCCCATTGAAAATACCATTTTAGCAAGTTTAGAGCCGTGCCTCCCATACCACCTGGTTTACTATCGTCCACACAAGCGAATCTTGTACCCTCAGCAATTATTTTCCCGCCTTGCTCGAGCTGATCAACTTGATTTTTGAAAATTTGCTTTGAAGGCAATCCGGCTATTGAATTGGCAATTATAGAAACTGTCCCAACAATTTTTTCTCTTTCTCTGGCAACAAAAGTCATTGTCTCAGGAAGTAAATCTCTCAGAGTAAATCTTAAGCCATAAGAATTTTCTTTTGAATAACCAAACTTTAAATATTGTTTATAAATTAACTCAAAGGACTGAACCAACTCTTTATAATTGCTGACAGGCGAGATGATTAAATTGCGAATGTCATCGGATGTAGAGTTTGGATCTACTTTCATAGAATTTTAGTCTGAACTTAAACTTGAATTTCTTAACGCAATAGTAACTTAAACTGCAAACTCAACAAAGGGAACTGAAGAATAAATTTGTAGTAACAATGTATTATTTTTGATTTTAAATTTATTTACTCTGAAAAAAATGCTACTGATTGTGACATTCAAAGGATATCAATGACTGAGCCTCAAAAAATAGAAAGTTTTAGAGACAATTTTTTTAAAAGTGTTTTACTAAGCCTTGATACAAACAGAGTATTAACTGATAAAAGTAAACTTTTTATACATGAGTCAAACACTATAGGTTCTAAAAAAAAACTTTCAGGTTTGATACAGCCAATTTCTGTACCTGAGATTCAAACAATCATTAAACTTGCTAATCAATATCAAATAGGCATCTACCCCATCAGCCTCGGAAAAAATTGGGGTTACGGTAGCAAATTGCCTCCTACAGAAGATTCTGTAGTTCTTGATTTGAGTAAAATGAGCAAAATTATTGACTACAACCCAGAGCTTGCTTACGTAATAATTGAACCCGGCGTCAGCCAGCTTCAGCTTTATGATTTTCTTAAATCTCAAGACGATAATCATGTAATGGATCCATCTGGAGCAGGCCCTAGCGCAAGTGTAGTTGGCAATATTCTTGAACGAGGCTTTGGAATCGGCCGCTATTGTGATCGCTTTACATCCGTTGCTGGTATGGAAGTTATTTTGCCAAATGGAGAAGTTTTAAAAACTGGATTTTGGGGTTTTGAAAATAGCAAACTAACAGGCACTCACCGTTGGGGAGTTGGACCATACCTAGATGGGATTTTTACACAATCAAGTTTTGGTATA
>JAGRAS010000130.1 GCA_020434465.1 Bdellovibrionales bacterium
TCATCTGTTTTTCATAATCGCTTAAATCAGGACATGCTACTTCAATCTGATCCAACTGTTATTTACGGAATCAAAAATTTTGATGGTAATATAACTAAGCAACATTTGCTGACACCAACTCCATATAATACCTATACAAACCCAGGTTTGCCGCCAGGCCCAATTTGCAATCCTGGAGCAACTGCTATTCAAGCAGCTCTTTATCCTGCTGAGTCAAATTTTTTATTTTTTGTTGCAGATGGGCAGGGTAGTCATGTGTTTTCAACTACCCTAGATGAACACAATAAGAATGTACGGAAATATCAACTCAATAGAAATCGACAGTCCGCGCAAAAGTCTGATAAAGGAGCTTAATGCCCACTTCTTTAAGTGAAGCTACTGCGCAAGTTGAGCAGCAATACAATTTGAAGCTGCGTAAACAAAAACTTTTACAGTTTTTATTACAAAGCAGCTGCATAGTTTTACTTGTAACTTTTATTTTACTTTTTAATAAAGCAATTGCTTACTTTGTGTTTATTGTCTTTATTTTGTTTTTAGTTATTCGCAGTGCCTATTTGTACTTTAGTCCAAAAGTAATCCTAGGTATTAAAGCTCCAGCAATAATAGATGCTTATTATCAAACAAAAGAGAGAGCGGTTAGTTTATATGATGCAGATGATAAAAACACATCAAGTGACGTTATAAGTCTAATTGAATCTCAATTAGATAAGAAAATTACGTTATGGGATCCAGAGAAAGTTTTCCCTACTTCATTTAGCAAAAAAGATTATAGGCTAATTTTCTTAAGTATATTTTGCTTGATTTTTTCATCATTAATTTTTCTTTTTTGGAATTTAAATCGTGTTGAATATAAGAGTGAAATCCAGGCTCTAGAAATTTTATTAAACCAAGAAACTTTACCAGAAAAAGTTAAAGATGAGGTAAAGGAAATGATACAAGCGCTTGAATCACCCTTGATAAAAGATGAGAAAATATTATCAGCAATTAAAAATACTAAAGACTTATTAAAAGAAGTTGAAAAAAATAAACAATTGTCCCCAGAAGCCCTTCCAAGCCCTGAAGAGAAGCAAAAAGATATTGAAACTAAGGATAACGTCAAAAAAGAAAATTCGAACCCAGAAAATAATCAAGAGCAATCTAAAGAGTCTTCTTCAAATGGGCAGGAAGAAAATTCAGAAAATAATGATCAACAGCAAGGAAAACAAAATCAGGCTGGTGACGGTTCATCAGATAATCAGCAAGACAGCAAATCAAATGGCAGTGAGCAAGAACAAGGAGGTTCTTCATCAAATAACCAAGAAAATTCCGATAATTCAGAAAAGTCAGAAGGCTCTGGAGGTAATAACTCAAGTCCAGAAGGTGATGATTCAAATCAAGCGAATCAGCCTCAAGGTAAAGAAGGGGGAGCAGAAGGTAACACAAACCAAAATAATAATTCGGATTCAGGCAATGAAAAAGAAAATGAATCTCAAAAAGAAAATACAGAGTCCTCTAATCAACAGGGAGATTCTGGCGAACAGCAAGAAAGTCAATCCGACTCTGGCCAGAGTGGGTCTAATGAGGGTAATGCTTTAACACAAGCATCACAAGCACTTGAGAATTTAGAGCAAAAAATAAATCAAAAAATCGAAAAAGAATCAAAAGGTGAGAATAATAAAAACACGGATTCACAGCAGCAAGAAAGTAAGGGTGAAAATAGTACGGGCGATAAAAAAAATGAGGATAAGTCAGAAGGTGGTAGTTCGGAAGAAAGTTCAGAGCAAAAGGAATTGAAAGATTCTAAACAAGGTGAGCGTGGTACTAAAGGTGATGATGAGTCTAAGGATGAAATGTTAACAGACAACAAAGAAGCAAATGAGAGTTCTTTAGGAAATCCTGATCAGCAAAGTAAGCGTTATTTAGAGGAAGGAGAGCAAGAAGAAGGTCTTGGTGATGACAAAAGTTTTAAAGAACTATCAGTGGGAGAATTGGACGAACAATTAAATCCAAGTTATACCGGGAATGAATACGAACTAGCAGAAAATACAGAAGAAGCTAAGCCAAAAACTTCTGTTTCTGAATTAGAATTAGCTAAACCTGAACCTATTCAGGGGGAAATCAAGCAAAGGATTCCACTTGAATATAAAAATATATTAGATTAATAACCCAATAAATTTTATTCTGTGAGCTTTTACTTACTTTGCTCGCCAATAATAATATTAATTGTTACACCAGTCATCAGGATATAAAGCATAAAAGCAGTCATCCCTACTACCCAGTTTAGAAGGGAGATTTGAACAATAAAAATTAATGTTGAGGTAAAAAGAATAATAGATACAGAGCGCCAGTCAATTGTTCCTATCTTTTTAGGCTTTAAACCAAAATGGTGAAGTGTATAGTAAGCAATCGTTACGCCAATAATTGAAGGGTAAAAGCCAGCAAGTGTTGCCAGCCAGATTTCCAGGTGAGAAGCCATGCCTGCTAAAGCGATTGGAAGCGCGATAGCTCCAGCAATCAACAATCCTTTTTTAAAACTTGTGTTAAACATATGTGCAAATCTATGTGCAGGGGTAAAGATAGCAATTGCTGCATCGGTATTGGTTATTACATTGAAAATATGAGCAAATAATGCCAAAGAGGAAACTCCTAGTAACGCAGCAATTGATAGTTTATCTGTTTGAGAAAACAAAATTGCACCAGCAGTTACTATTAGAATTCCAGGAATAAAAATTCCATAAAAAATTGATTTTTTCACATCTGATTTATCTCTAAGTTGGGAAAGAAAATCAGGAGTAACAGACGAGAAAGAAATAAGTGAAGAAATGATAATTGAAGTGCCCCATAAGAGATTTTCGGAGCTTTGATTTGAAAGCAGGCTAGGAACAGTTATTTTCCCTGAAGTCTTATAAAACAGATATCCAATTAACCCAATTGCAGATAGATTAATAAACCACTTAATGAAACCAAAGTGGTGAAGTTTCAAACCGGCCATTAAGATCATTAAAATACTGTAAATTATCAGACCAAAAAAAGGTTTGGTATTTAGAATAACAGCTAATGATTCGCCACCAATTTGCACAATTACCGCAAACCAGCCGATTTGACCGAAAGCAAGAATTGCACTGAAAAAAGTTTTGGTTCCAATTGTTCCAAACACAGGCTCGATTAATACTGAAGTGGTATTCCTTTCTTTGAAGCCTAGAGAGCCATAAAGGTAAATAATCGCTGACAGCAAGGCATATCCAATTATTGTAGATGTAAGTGCTAGCTGAAATGACAATTTGGAGATCAAAAGACCACCAATCAGCAAGTTCCAAGGTGAAATAACAACATTATTAAAAATAGCTGAAATTGGCTTCCAGGAAACATACTCAGCCTTGGATTCAACAATAGCAGAAGCGCTATCGCTATTAGATTTTTTTTGATTTGATACAGGACTCCCCATTTGCCTATATAGTAGCAATCAAAGATATCTTAGTAAATAAAACAATAAAGGCACTTATGACCATTCAAGTTATCTTGAAAACAAGATAAAATCTTAAACCAGACTAGCGGTTTTGTGAAAAGTTCCGTTATACTTTAAACAATTAAAAATGCTAGATTGCCTCTGTCATGCAACTAGTTTTCAAATGTCTAGAAGGACATTTTTAATTGCACAAGGTAAAGTATCTAGCCAAGGAAAATTCTATGAGTTCTAACCAAGCATTACAAAAAGAAGTTGATGAATTTGCTCACACTTTTTCTCAGATCCGCTCAGAAGTTGAAAGAGTGATTGTTGGAATGGAAGATATTGTACAGGGAACGCTTTGTTCAATTTTGGCCGGTGGCCATGTTTTACTTGAAGGTGTTCCTGGTCTTGGAAAAACACTTTTAGTTAAATCAATAGCGAATACGCTTGGTTTGAGTTTTAAAAGAATTCAGTTTACTCCAGACTTAATGCCGTCAGACGTAACCGGAACTCAAGTTTTATCAGAAGGTGATGATGGACGTAGAGGCTTTGTTTTTAAGCCTGGGCCAATTTTTGCAAATGTTGTGCTGGCAGATGAAATCAACAGAGCTACTCCAAAAACTCAAGCTGCATTGCTAGAAGCTATGGAAGAAAAACAGGCTACAGTGCTTGGCGATACTTATAAATTAGATCAACCATTTTTTGTTTTAGCCACTCAAAATCCAGTGGAGCTTGAAGGGACATATCCACTGCCCGAAGCTCAATTAGATAGATTTTTAGTGAAATTAATCTTGAGACTTCCGGACGCTGAATCTCTTAAAACAATTCTAACAAGAACTACGGGTAGTGATGTGCCAAGTGCAAGTTCAGTTTTTCCTGGAAATACTGGAGCAGTAAAGATTGAAGGCATGAAATCTTTAGTAAGAAAAGTTTTAGCCGCAGATCCAATTTTAGAAATTTTAGTCAGGATAATATCTGCTTTAACGCCAGGAAATGAATTTGCCACTGAGAAGGTTAATAAATATATTAGATTCGGTCCTGGGCCTCGAGGCGCGCAGGCAGTAATGCTTTTTTCAAAAGTAAATGCATTACTAGATTCGCGAATGAATGTTTCTTTTGAGGATCTAAGAGTCGCATTATTACCAGCATTAAGACATAGATTAGTATTGAACTTTCATGCAGAGGCTGATGGCGTAACTGCAGATGATATTATTATTGAAATTCAAAACGCTAAATAAAGGTGACTTTATCCTTTATGATTCCAGATATTTTTACACCTTCATATTTGAAAAGTTTGGAGCTTCTAAAGTTTAAATCAAGACGTGCATATTTAGGTTTGCGTGAGGGAGGGCATGCTTCTATTAAGCGAGGGCACGGGATAGAGTTTGCTGATTATAGAAAATATGAATTAGGAGATGATCCAAGGCATATTGACTGGGGGGTATATGCTAGAAGCGATCGTCTATATCTTAAACGTTTTAGAGAGGAAAGGGATTTATCACTATTGTTAATGCTTGATGCCACAAACTCAATGTTTGTTCCTGCTGAGGATAGCAAATGGGAGTATGCGCGAGATATAGCTTTAACTTTAGCTTATATTGCGCTTTCGCAACAAGATATGGTGCTGGCTTCTGTGCCAGGTGAAAAAATTTCAGCATCTTTTCGAGGTGGAAATTCTTTTTACGAAATTTGTAGATATTTTACTAAAAGAGAAAATCAATTTGTTGAAGAAACTGATTTTTTAAAAGGGATTGTTTATTCTGCAAATGCAATTAAATTTCCTGGAGCTGCTATCTTTATTTCTGACTTTTTGTTTCCTTTTGAGAAGCTTGAGAAAAGCCTGCTGGCATTACGAGCAAAAAATTTAGATATAACACTGATCCAAGTTTTAGGTAAAAATGATTTAGATCCATTTGAAAATTCAAACTCCTATAAATTTGTTGATGCGGAAACTGGTGAAAAAATTAATCTTTCATCTTCAAATGAAAATATAAATCAATATA
>JAGRAS010000131.1 GCA_020434465.1 Bdellovibrionales bacterium
TAAAATCAAGATTTGAAGCTATGCCTTGGCATGGAATGATTGAAAGAGCAAAGCCTCATCCAGAACTCCATGATAGATGTAAAAAAGCATTTAGTCGCGGAGAAGAACCAAGTTTAGATGGTCTAGTATCTGACATAGTTACAGGTGAAGGTGCTTTGTCTGACACAGAAAAAAAACTACTTTTCTTAGCACACATTAGGAAACAAATCACACGTGGTCGCCAGGATGGTAATGGGGATAAGATTGTAAAATTAAAAAATGGATAAACAAGTTCAACAAAAAGACAATGTACTGCTAGTAAACATCACTAGACTAGGTGATATGCTGCAATCTACACCAACATTAGCAGGAATGAAGTTAGAAAATCCTAATTGTAAAGTTAGTGTTGTAGTAGAAAAACAATTCGAGGGCATTTGTAAACTCTTACCAAATATTGACAAAATATATCCAGTAGATCTCAGTTATGTTGTTAGAAATATCGATCGAGGTGGGGATGGTATAATAGATGCCTATGAATATGTAGATGAGTTTGTTGAAGAGCTTAAACAAGAGAACTTTGATTATTGCTTAAATATGTCTTCATCTGCCTACACAGCTTTGTTAATAAAGCTTTTGGGTGGAGTTAGATCGGGAGGTTGGGTATCTGATGAGCAGGGTTATAGGCTAATTAATTCACAATGGGCTAGGCTTTTTGCTACATCGGTTTTTCACATGAACCGGCAATACAATTCCTTAAATTTAGTAGATGTATTTCGCTGTTCTGCTGAAGTTAATAAACATCCCAATCAACTTTTAATAAATGTTGATTCTGATGCTACTGCTTATTGTCAGAATTTCATATCGGAGGCTAAATTTACAAATCAGGGGCCCATTATTGCAGTACAAGCTGGAGCAAGCCAAGGTAAAAGGCAATGGGAGGTTTCTTATTTTGTAAGAACTATAAGAACTCTTCTAGATAAATATAATGCACGTATTATTTTAACTGGCGTCGATAAAGAATTACCTATTATAAATCCTATAAAGGAAGGTTGTAAGTCTGAAAATGTTGTTGTAGCTGCAGGAAGAACAAATTTATCTCAATTAGCGGCTTTATTAAAACTATCTGATGTTTTCTTAACGGGCGATACTGGGCCAATGCATGTTAGTGTTGCGGTTAATACCCCTGTAGTATCTTTATTTTTAGCTTCTGCGTTTGGATTTGAAACTGGCCCATATAGTGAAGGTAATATTGTGCTGCAACCAGTAATTGCTTGTGGCCCTTGTAATCCAAACAAGTCATGTGCGCGGCCAGATTGTCATAATACAATTGAACCTGAAGCCTTGGCTGAAATTGTTATGTTGAGAGCCAATGAAGATATTAGGCATATTCCCAAAGAATTAGCAGATCCAAATAGGGTGATTGCGTATAGAAGTTTTTTTGATGAATTTACTTTTTGCGATTTAGAACCAATTAATAATCCTTACCCTAATGAACTTGATACTTATCGCAGAGCTTATAGAAAGCTTTGGCTTGATGATCTTGGTGGGTTTGTTTCTAAAAATGCTTCAAGTCAAAATATAAGTAAGGGGATGTTAAACATTGTTTCAAACCAAATACCTCGTTTAAATCTTGTTAGCCAAAAGGCAAAGGAAGGAATAGTGCTAATCAAAAGGCTAATTGATCTAATTAAAAATACTCAAAGTGCCCCAAGATTGCTTGGTGAAGTAAGTGAGCAACTTAATGTAGTTGATCGAGAGATTGAAGAAATAGGTTTAGAATACAGTCACTTAGGACCTCTCACACGCATGTTTGTATTTTCAAAAGAGAATCTTTTAGGAACTGATCCCTTAGAACTAGCATCTCAAATGTGGAAGGTTTATGACGATTTAGAAAGAAGATCAGAGAAGTTGAGCATATATTACTCAAATTAGAACTGAAAGGAGACGGATGGTGTCTATATTAATTAATGGAGATGAATCAGGTATATCTGGCGAAGGCTTACCTAAGTTTGCCGATCTAGTTGAACTTATTAAAAGTACAATTGATCCAGATCATATGATCACATCTATTTTAGTAAATGGTAAAGAGTTAGCTGACGACGATTGGATGGCTCCTATGAGTCGATTTGATAACACAAGTATTGTCGAAATTGAAACTGGAATGCCGTCAACATTTGTTGCTGAAAGAATGGGAACTGCGGCTGATATTATAAGCAATTGCTACATGCAATTTAGAGAATGTAGAAAATTATTTCAGGCAGGTAATATGCAAGCTGCAAATGAAAAGCTTAGTGCTGCTGTATATACTTTGAAAGCTTTTTTTGACTGGTATGCTTCAATGATGGCTTTAATTAGTCAAGAAGAGCAGCAGAAATACGGTATCACAACTGAAATTGGGAACATTGCTGAAATTTGCAAAAAAATTGTTGAACAGCAAATGTATCAATCTTGGTGGACTTTAGGGGAAACACTAAAGACTAGTCTTGAACCGGAATTGGATAGGTTAGAAGATCGCTGTAGAGAGTTTACTAGCGCTCAGTAAGTTCAAATTAAAGTTTGAAGAGATTTTTTTAATTTTGTCATTTGTATCTTTTTAAGAAAAGATGAATGACGCAAGTAGATCAACCATAAGACATAAATAGAATCTAAACCTAGTAACCTCCCCCAATTCAACCCCACACTCGATGCAATGCCTGTTTTAAAGATAGCCATTCCATCGAGCGTAGAGAAAATCCTTAAAAAACCTTAAATAACCAAAATTTCACTTACGCCACTCAAAATTAAGACTCTAAAATTGTAAAATCGATGCTCAATAAGTTTAGAGTTGTTTATTAGACCCTTTGCTTGATAAACTATAGAAGCACTTATCCTAGTTAATCTTGTAAGTATTTGATTGTGATATGAAAAACATCTTAATAGCTACATCAATTAGCCCAAAAAATATTGAAAAACAAATTGAGTCATTTTCTACCTGGGATGCTTTAGGTGGTAGAATTGTTAGTCTGAATCATGAAGAAGAATTTGATTCTATCTCTACAAAAGTTCCTTTTGAAGTAGTAAAAGCTGATAGATCTGCAAAAACATTACTCGGAAAACCTTTTATTTTTATTGATTCTTTTCTTGACTTATTCAAGCAATCACCAGAAAGCCATTTAATGATTGTAAATTCTGATATTTACTTATCGGAACCAGCTAGAATGAGACAGATAATTGAAGAAGTTGATGCTGATTTATTTTTTGGCCAAAGAGTAGATGTTGAACGACCCGATTCTACTGAAGGTGATTTGTTTGGTGGATTTGACTATTTTTTGCTTACAAAAGATGCAATTCAACTTTATCCTAAGTCTGATTTTTGCATGGGTGCGCCCTGGTGGGATCACTGGATGCCAATTGTGCCACTGGTAAAAGGTAAAAGAGCTGTGCTTTGTAGTGAACCTTTAGTTCTGCATATAAAACATGAAAGTGCGTGGGGGCTTGATCCATTATTAATTTTGGGTTGGCATATGGCGTATCATTTGAAGAATTTTTGGGGAGATTTATCTGAGAAGTTTACAAAATATACTCGTAGTGATTCAGAAGCTATCGCCTATCATTTTGGTTCATTTTTTGTACAATATTTCTTAACTCGCCAAAATATTGATTGGAATTGTTATCCAAATTTAGATCAGATATCAACAGATTTAAAAAATACAATAAGCTGGAATGCAACAGATATTTTTCCTGTTCTCACGCTAGACTTCGTGATGCGTGCCGTAGAAAGATACGATTTAATTTAAAAAACAAAAGTTGAGTTTTACTCAAAGTAATAAAGATACAGGATTCAAGTTTTGCATAGATTGATTTTTGGAAAAATCAGAATCTTTTTTAGTTATTCTTCTAAAATATGATTCGTATCTATCTGCCATTGCAGTTACAGTATACTCTTGTTCATAAATTTCACGAGCGTTTTTTGAGATATTTACACGAAGTTCTGGGTTGTTAATTAAAAGCTCTAGTTTTTCTTTAAGTGAAAAAGAGTCTCCTGGTTCAACTAATAAACCAGTCTGGTTTTCTCTTATTATTTCAATGATTCCACCGGCTCTTGAGCCTATTACTGGCTTTGTAAATCGCATAGCTTCCAAATAAATCAATCCAAAAGACTCAAATCTTGATGGTGCTACAAAAATGTCACAATTTGCATAAAGTTGATTCAAAGTTGAGTCATCGACTTCTCCAGTAAAATTCACTCTTGAAAACCAATCTAAGTTTTTAAATTGAGATTCAAATGCTTCGCGGTAGCTCAGCCCGTTTGCAAGTCTATAGCTAGAGCTACCTACAATATTAAATTCTACGTTTGGATAGTCTAATAAGATATCAGGGATTACAGAGAGTAAGATATCTATGCCTTTTCTTGGTTCTAATCTACCAACGTATAAGATTTGAATTTTATCATCTTTTCTTAGAGCACTAAAATCATTTGAGCAATCTTTTATACCTAATGGAAGAATTTCAACATCTTTTTTATCAATCTCGGTTCCATAATAAGTTGGCATTGCTTGGCAAATTGCATCACTAATTCCTAGAATATATCTGGTTTTGTCTAGTAGCCAAGCTTCACCCTTAATCATGTTTAAAACTACATATTCCCAGAACTCTTTATTTGCTTTCCATTCAGGGTGACTTTCAATCATAGTTTTAAAGGTAGTTTGCAATGAAGTGACCGTTAGAAAGTTTTCATCATTTACACAAAAAAGTCCTTCAAGATCATAAATTGGGGCATGAATAATATCTACTTTGTGATGTTGATTGATTCTTTGTACCTCTTTATATACAGCGTAGCTATGATTTTTTATCCAGTCAGGGAGTGTTAAATTGTCCTTTAGCAGACTCATATCAGCAGCTTTAGGTAGTAGACGGTGTACCCACACTCCCTCCTCATAATCAACACTATTTATTGTATCGCTCTTAGTTAAAACATGAATATCATGACCACGACGAGAAAGTTCTACTGCTAATTCATGAGTCCATCTACCTATGCCTCCACAGACTTTGGGAGGGTAATTTTGTGATAATAAACAAATTACCATTTTTTGTTTATTTTCTTTTCTAGTTTTTACTCTTTTGAAGTTTTTCTCAGGATTATTAATTTTTGAGATATCAATAAATTTTCTTGTTTCAAAATTTTCTGCAGCAATTTCTCCTTCTTTCCAGCCCTTATCAATCAATGCCAATCTTTCATTTTTTTCTTTCTCGCTGATTAGTGATCTATCGTAAGCATCATGTAAATTTAATCTAAACTCTTCAATTTCTGGTTGAAGTAAAAGTTCAGTTTCTTCTGGAGTATATATTCCTTTTGAATTAATTTTCGCATAGTAAACCTGACTTCTAGTCATCATGTAATAATTACGAACTTGACTAGGTGCCCCTTTGTGGTGAACAAAGGCATTTGGAACTACTTTAATTTT
>JAGRAS010000132.1 GCA_020434465.1 Bdellovibrionales bacterium
GTTTTTCCACTTCAATCACTAATTGCAGTTATGAATTCTGCTCTTGAAGTTCTACTGCAAGGTTCCCCTAAACTTGTACTTGCCGCACTTAAAGACTCTGATAGTTTGAAAATTAAACTTTCAGAAGAGCTTTATTACCGTGTTTTTAGCCATTGTTCTGGTAATTAAAATAAAGAGGAAGTTCCAAGGCTAGAGGTGTCTTATACTTCACTGAATAATACTAGTGCTTTGAATGCGAGGCCAAGTAGAGTTAAATTTAAAAGCAATTTAAGCAATAAAGAACCAGCAGTAGATTTGTTAAGTAATCCTGACACTAACCAGGGTATGTTGATTTCTACAGTAAATGTATTAATTGAATCTAGTAAATACGATAAAAAAACAGAATTACTTGTTGCATCATTACTTGATAGAAAGAATATTGATGATCGTCTTGGATACGTAGTTTGTCAGTATCTTATGAAAGTTAAGAAACCTTTTTTTGGGAAACATCCGTATCTAGATAAGTTTATTTCGCTTTTAGATCGTAAGGATAGAGCAGCAGTAGGTGCTTTGAAAGCGTTAGAGCATTTGGGCGCAAAAGCAAAAGCTGCCACAAAGAAAGTAGAAGAGCTATTGCATCAGCAATTGGATGATAACATTAGAGAGCAAGTTGTAAGAACTTTTAAAGCAATAAATCCTCGAAAAGCAAAAAACTTTTTCGAAACCAATAAAGTTCTTGAAAATCAAAATTATCCAACTAAAGATATTCTCGTTCTTCAAAATCCTGCGTCAAATCCAAGTTTGCTTTCTAGTGTTTTGAAAAAAAGATATTTAAAAGGTAATTTAACAGATGATCTTAAGCGTGAAGTCTCAATACTTCTTTCAAGTGATAATTTAGATGCTGAAAGTACAAGATATGCTTGTCTTTTATTGTCTCAACCTGGTGGTAAACCAGTTAACAAAATTGGCGGCATACACATTGAAAATATTGCAAAGCAATTAAAAAGAAACGATGCCGGGGTTGTTGGCGCATTGAAGGCTCTTAAAAGCTTAAGACAGCAGGCGCAAGGTGCCTCTGAAGAACTAAAAGAGTTTTTATCGAGAAATTTAGGATTTCGTCTAAGAGACTTAGCATCTGAAACGCTTAAAGCTATTGATCCAAAAGGTGCGATAGAGTTTTTTAAAAAACGCCCAGATATTGATTCCGCAAATCATCAGGTTTTAATTTCTAAACCTATAAATTCTGAGGAATTTTACCGTGGTCTTTATAATCTTTTCCAGGTTAGAAATAAGCTTAAACCTGAGATTAGAGACTTGATTGCAAAAAGAATACTTTATTCTACTAGTGAAATTTTAACTGAAAAAACTGCTTATATGGCCGCCTTGTGTTTATTTCCACCTGATGGAAAGATATCACGAGAAGGTTTGTCTGCTTTAGAAGAAATATTGAATAGGGGAGACAAAGGATCTGTTGCAGTTCTAAGAGCTTTTGAGGAAGTAGGAACTAAAGCACGAGCTTCTATTTACCTTGTTAAGCGTTTTATTAACATGAATCGATTAGGGCCAAAACTTCTTAGATATGCTGAAAGTGTAGTTAAGGCATGCACTAAATAGATATAAAATAACTTTAGGAAAAACTCCTATGTCAAAAAAAATAAAGCTGTTGGCTTTTTGTGGAAGTTTAAGAAAAGATTCGCTGAATAAAAAATTAGTTCAGCAGGCTTCTCAGGCAGCAATCGAAGCTGGCGCTGAAGTTAAATTTTTTGATATCGGAGAATATTCACTTCCGCTTTATAACCAAGAAATTGAAGATTCAAATGGATTACCAGAAAACGCTAGGCAAATTAAAAAACTAATGATTGAAAGTGATGGTTTTATTATTGCTTCGCCTGAATACAATAGTTCTATTTCTGCTCCGCTTAAAAACTTAATTGACTGGGCATCTCGTAAGGAAGGTGATGAGGAATCATTAGTGGCATTTAAAGAAAAAACAGCATTGCTGCTAGCAGCTTCTCCCGGAGCTTTAGGCGGGTTAAGAGGCTTAGTGCATCTTAGATCAATCTTATCAAATCTCGGTATGTTACTGCTTCCTGATCAGTATGCATTAAGTAAGGCACATGAAGCTTTTAACGAAAGCGCTGAGCTAGTTAGCTCAGAAGTGCGTGAAAAGTTAGTAGTTTTAACCAAGAAACTTATTAGTTTAACCTCCCGCTTGAAAGCTAGCTAGTTTTTTAAAATTTCTACATTTATTATTTTATATCTATAAAAAAGAGCTTAAAAAAATGAGTGGTTTCAATACTTTAAAAACTTCTTGACAAAGCTATATTTTTTAGATATACTTAGATTATATTTTGTTGTTGAAATCCGCATATCAACTAGTTATATCCTAACAGTCCTAAATGACTGTTTTTTTTTGCCTAAAATTTTCAGCTGTTTTTTAATTTTTTTATTGAATTTTTCTTTTGAAAATTTTTTCAATTTAAGTAATTGATTTTATTGAATATATTTATAGAAACTGTAATAATATCGCAGGTTTAGCTTCTTTTAAATTGTATTGGATTTTCTAGGCGATCAATAAACCAATAAACTAAAGTAAGAACTTTAGGAACAAAAGAACTTTTATCAACCCACTCTTCATTTTCAATATGCGCTTTGCCACCAGAGGGGCCAAGACCATCTGCAGTAGTTATTCCATGTGAAGCAAAGATATTTTCATCGCTAGCTCCCCTTGAAGTTGCTGAGCGAGTAGAGCTAAATCCGGCTTCATGTGCAGATTTTAAAAGACTATCTAAAAGAATTAGAGATTCTGTTGTTGCTTCAACAGGATGAGTTAACTTGCTCCTTTTGATACTGACACGAGTTCCTGGAATAATAATATCTTCTTCTATTTCCTTAATTTTCTGATCGATTTCAGGGAGGTATGAGATTGAAGATAGTCTAAGGTCTGATCTGCAACTTGCGAAATCAGGAATGACATTTAATTGCTCGCCAGAGTTTGGATTTGTTAGGTTAAACGTATATTTATTAACGTCACTTAGAGCAAAAATTCTTGTTACAGTATGACATAACTGTACAAAAGCATTTGCACCTTTGTCAAAACCGTTTCCTGAATGATCAGCTCTACCAGTAACGCTAATATCATAATATCCGATGCCATAGCGATCTATTAAAATATTATCATTCTCCCGAGCTAGTTCCATCACAATCGCGCAATTTATCTCATCCTTAATTGAATCAATTACTGCTTCTCCTACCACTGAGTCGCTTTCCTCGTCCGGAGTAATCAGAACGCAAATTGGGAGTTTTTCGAGTAAATTTAGGTTTTTTAATGCTCTTATTACACCAAGCATTGTAACAATAGCACCTTTAAGATCAAAAACTCCTGGGCCAACAAAGCGATCTCCTTCATCCTTAAACCAGTTAAATTTTGATTTTGGAAAGTAAACAGTATCTGCATGTAAAGAAAGAACTATGTTATTTCCAGCGCAGGCAGGAGATCTGGCAATTAGCGCTTTAGGTTGATTGTCTTTTTCGAAAAACTCAATTTGCATCCCGCAGTTGCGTAGTTCTGTTGCAATAATATCTTGTACAGCATTAACTCCGCTAATGTTGGTGCAATGGCTATTTATTAAGACAATTTTTTCTAGTAACTGAAAAAGCTCAGGGAATTGAGTATTAACGAATTCCTCGCCTTGAGCTTTTAGCTTAGAGGGTTCAATAGTCATTTTTAAAGCAAATACTATTTTTTCTTAGTCTTTGCAGTTTTGGAAGTTTTGTTTTTCTTTTTTGGGCGACTGTTCCCGTATGAAGCCGCGAAAATTTTACCTTTTTTTGTTTTTTTATCTCCTCTTCCCATAAATTCTCCTAATAGTTAAAACCGTATAGCAGCAAGTATTTGCTTTAAAGTCAACACATGCAAGGGTTTTAAACATATGCCAAGCTCATTAGAAAAAGCCTATTCGTCTTTTTCTAATGGGCTTGGTATAAAAGACATATGACAACAAATAAAAAAGATTATGGTATTTCACTTTTTATTTTTAGACGTGATCTAAGATTAGATGACAATACTGCACTAATAGAAGCCCTTACCAAGTCAGAGCAAGTTATCCCATGTTTTATCATCGATCCGCGCCAGGTTGGTGAATCTAATAAGTATAAAGGAGAAAAGCTCCTTCAGTTTATGTATGAATCCTTAGTAGATCTGGATGAAGCTTTAAGTAAACACAATAAGAGGTTATTTTATTTTTATGGTGAAGCAGAGCAGGTTATTGAAAAATTACTAAAAGAAATAAAACCGGGAGCTTTATTTGTAAATTCTGATTATACTATATTTAGTCAAAAACGAGATGCAAAGATTAAGTCTATATGTGAAACTTCAAAAACAGATTTTGTAAGTTTAGATGATGCGCTTCTCTGCCCACCTGGAAGCGTACTAAAGGATAATAAACAAGCTTACACAGTATACACACCCTTTTATAGGAAGGCTCTTTCGTCAGTAGAAATTCGAAAGCCTAAAACTAATAAATTCACAAATTTTTATTCAAAACCAATTAAAAGCGAGATTTCTGATCCACTTAAGAAAATTAAATTTAAAAAAAATAACCAACAATATGTCAGTGGTGGACGAACCACTGGCTTACAACTTTTAAAAAGCCTGAAGAACTTAGGAGACTATAAAGATCAAAGAAATTTTCCTGCAGTTAGTGGGACAAGTAAATTATCACCGCATCACAAGTTTGGCACTATTTCTATCAGGGAAACTTATCATTATGCGAAAAAACATTTTGGCCAAGATTCTACTTTTATTAGCGAACTTTACTGGCGTGATTTCTTTTCTCATATAGCTTTTTTTAATCCACACGTGTTTAAAGGCTCATTTAGAAAAGAGTATGACAACTTGGATTGGGAAAATGACAAGCGATTGTTTGACTTTTGGTGTCAGGGGCAAACTGGTTTTCCGATAGTTGATGCAGGAATGCGAGAGCTCCTGAATTCAGGATTTATGCATAATAGAGTGCGAATGATAGTCGCTTCATTTTTAACGAAAGACTTGTTGATATCATGGCGTTGGGGAGAGAGATGGTTTGCGAAGCATCTGCTAGATTATGATCCAGCTGTGAATAACGGTAATTGGCAATGGGCAGCTTCTACAGGGTGTGATGCACAGCCATATTTTAGGATTTTTAATCCTTGGCTACAGCAAAAGAAATTTGATCCTGATTGTGAGTACATAAAAAAATGGGTTCCTGAATTACGCCAGTTTTCAGCAAAACAAATTCACGGACTACTTTTAGAGAAGAACCAAATGCCTGCAATTTATCCGTGTCCAATTGTTGATCATGATATAAGACGTGATGATGCTATTGATATGTTTAAAGAGGTGAAAAATTAAATGATCTATAAATTACACAAGAAACAAATCT
>JAGRAS010000133.1 GCA_020434465.1 Bdellovibrionales bacterium
CTTGACGATTAATAAACTCTTTATCCATTTTTACAACCCCTTAAAACCATTTAAAAAATATATCTTCCTAGTCTACAAACTATTATGATGAGAAAACCTCATTTAGGTTTTAACATTATTGGCTTGTTACAAATAATGTACATCTATATGAGCCTGGTCAGCTATTGAAAACGCCTGATCGGCATTTTCAAATGCGCCTGCTTACATTATACTATAAGTTCAGTAAACTTCATAGTTTTCTAGCTTCAAGAAAAGAGATAGCTAAACCTTTAGATTTAAATAACATCTCGAATTCTGTAAAAATATTTTCATCTCCATAAGTGCTTAAATGTAAATTATTTGTAACTTTTGACACTTGAAAAAGCTCAGAATCTTCGAAGAGCTTAAGAGTGCTATCAAAATACTCTTTATGATCCGTCTTGTAAGAAATGAATCCATTAGGTTTCAAAATTGGATGTATGCTTGAAATAAATGTTGTATTAATAAGTCTATTTTTATTCCATCTCTTTTTCTTTGCCCAAGGATCTGGAAAATTTATATAAATCCCATCAATAGAATTTTGAGAAAAAACTTCAGTTATCAATGAGGCGTTTGCTCTTATGATTAAAAGATTCTTCAGTTTATTTTGCTCAGCTTTTTCTGCTGCCTTGAAAGTACGTTTAAATCTTAGTTCAAAGCCGATATACAAGGAGCTAGGATCTTTACCCGCACGGCAAACTAAATGAATACCTGATCCAGATCCTATTTCTAAAAAAATAGATTCAAACTGATTTATACGTTGATTCAAAAATTCAGCTTGACCATCTAATAATGCATGATTTTCTGCAGGCACAATAAAGCTGGGTTTTGTGGTGCATAAGTCTATATATTGATTTTTCCAGCAATAATTTTTCATTGAAATTATATTGATTATAAATTGCAAAGTGAAATGTAATTAGATCATTGCAAATTTAATCTCAATTTAGAATACTATAAAATATGTTTCAAGCTTATGTTAAAAACTTTAACTTACATTTACCATAAATTTAAAAATCCTAATTCAGTCGATTATGTGGATGAAGGCTTGGGAATAGCAGCGCGTTTTTCACGTTGTAAAAAATTTTGGCAAAAACATCTCGATTTTACAAAGTTTGTTCAGCAGCAAGCAGCTGAAGGCTTAACTAATCCATCTATTGCTGTTCTTGGTGCTGGAAGATTATTGGATGTCAATTTAGATTTGTTAAAAGATGCTAGTGAGATTAGCTTATATGACGCAGATCCTTCTTGTTTATCAGTTTGGAAGCGAAAGCTAATTTTCAATAAGGCAAATAAAAATTTCTATGTAAATGATTTAACAGAAGTTTTAGATTTATGGTCTGCTAAACTTGAAATATTTCTTCAAGAAAATAAGCCTAATGATACAAAACTGATAAGCTTCTTAAATTCGCTTAGTGCCCCTGAGCTTACACTTCAAGCTCAATACGATCTAATAATTTCTGTAAATTTATTAAGCCAAATAATTGTAATTTGGCGCGATATAGCGACAAGTTTGCTTGAAGACTTCGCATGGGCTAAAACCAACGAAAGAGGGCAGTTTAAAGACCCAATTAATATAGCTTTAGAAAATAGTAAGCGTAAACTAGAGATTCAACATTTGAATATGCTTAATCAATCAAAGGCAAAAAGAATTGCTTTAATTTATGACACTCATTTTTTTGCATATGAACAGAATCATCCAATCTGGGATGTAGAAAATGCAGTTATTAGCTCCCCTGAAGTTAGTCTTAGTAATTTTAAATTAGCATTTCGAGATTCTTGGCTATGGCACTTAGCACCTCAAGGAATTGAGTATCAAGATTATGGATTGATTCATCAAGTTGTAGCCTATGCTTTTAAAACTTAGCTATTTAACTTTTTTCTATAAATTTTGATTATTTCTTCTAAATGATTTTGATCCTGCCAAAAAGTGAGAGCTAGCATTTGTTCAAGTGAGCTTGAGCTAGTAAACTGCGCCACTTTTTCAGCCATTCTAAGTTCTGCTGGTGAAGTTGCATTAATAAGCATTGTATAAGCCTCTAATAATTCAGCTGAACTGTATCCAGGATTATTTTGCTTAGTATATTTAGTAAAATCTTCAAAAGTTTCTAAGGAATGCTCACCATAGAGATACTTAACTGGCTCCGTCCAAGAGTCTCCTTGGTAGTTATTTCTATCTAAAAGTTCAGGCAGTTCCTGCTGGATTTTTTCCAAAAGATGTTCTCTATAGTTAGCTTTAGTCTCAGCATTCAATTCACCTTCAGAAGCTAAGGCTTGTTGCTCGTAATAAAGTGCCTGTAAAAAATCTGCTGGTTTCGACGCAACTGTTTTATTTAAAGCAATGTCATATGCTAATTCACCGATTGGAGCAAATTCAGGCGTGTAAAATAAGTCATAATATCTTTCCTCTGAACTTAGTAGAATTCTATTTTCATCTTGATTACTAGGGCCTCTAAAGATTACAGAAGCTCTAAGTTCAATTTCTTCACTAAAACTATTATCTTGAGTTTTCTCTCTTGCAAATAACAAAGCAGCAACATTACCGGTTAACCTTTCGCTAATATCACTATATCTGGCCGTCCATTCAGCACCATATGCATTGTTTAAATAGGCCTCAGCTTGTTTTCTATATTCAGGATATTTTGCCGCAAGCTCTTTGCCATTATCCATTAATACTTCGAGTCCCGCGTATTCTACGGCCCACATAAGATAACTTTGAGCTGTTTTTACTTCACTTCTATATTGTGTGTTAAGTTGGGTATCGAAATATACTTGATCTTTAACTGAATTGATTGCTCTAAGAGGATTAAGTCCAGCAGCTGCAGCTTGGATCATTTGTAGCTGTCTAATATCTGCATTGCGACTTTCAGTTTGACTTAGCTCAGAAATTTTAGTTCTGGCTTGTTCTGAAATTGAATTATTCTCAAAAATTAAGCTATCTGCTTTAAATAATGCTTGTTGTTTCTGAGGGCTTAGTAGCTCCATTGATTTCCAAAACTTGTCTAAATTATCTTGAGATTGGCTAAAAGCATCTCTTACTGTTTTAAGTTGGTTTGCTGGAATACTATTAGGATTTAAGTAAAGTAATTCGGCAGTCTCAGTGTTACCAATCACTTGTTTAGTTGACGCTGATAGTTCTGTACCAAACTCAGATTTAAATGCACGTTCGATATTTGTAACTTCTATGCCTTTACCTTTAGCTTCATTTATTAAAGTTAGGAGTGAGTCTTTTACTTTAGAACCATCACCTTCTAAGATTTTTTTTGCAGTTTCTGCACTTGGGAGTGCAAGTTTATCGATAATATTTTGATAAATTTGAGGATCTAGGCTTTTATCGATAATTTGCTTTTTAAGAACCTGTATAAAAGGCACATCACTTTTACGATTAAAAAAGCTCTCTAACTCTGATGCCCTGATTCCTGACAAGTTTTCAATTTCTAAAATGCTTTCTGGTTTCTCTAATAAGAGTGTAAAGACTTTTTCTTGATCTATTCCAACTCTTTCAGTCTTTACTGAAAAATCTATCTCTGCTCCATCAAGATTTGTGAATTTTCTTATTGCTTGCTTTGCAATTGGAATGTCAACACTGGGCAGACTTTCTAGGCCAGTAAATTCAGGTGGTTTTCCTTGATTATCTTTTAAGTTTTTAAGTAGAGCTAATGTTGCATATGAGGGAGTCTCTGTTGTTGCAGCTCCAATCTCAACTAATGTTGCTGTAGACTCTGCTCTTAAAGTCATCAGACTAGGTAGGCTAGCTTTAGTACCTGGCTCTGCCTGTGTATAGTGCAATAATGCTGATCTAATTTGCTCTCTTTCTTGATTAAACTTATCTTTTTCGGTTAATTCACCGGTAGCCTTATCTGAATATTGAGGCTCTCCGCTAGTTGAAATAAAGCCAGTCTCGGTACTACAAAGTATGCTCACTAAATTTTGATAATTGTATCCATCATGTATTTGAAGAATATCGCGTAACTCTTTAGCTTTAGCTGTGGTATCTTGAGTAGTTGTTTCAAATTCAGCTTGAATTCTTTCAACTAGTCTAAAAGCTTCACTACCTTTAGCAAATTCTTCTGACCTCAGGCGCTCAGGCTTAGAAATAATTTTTGTAAATTCATCAAGAATAGAATCAATTTCTTCTTGAGTACGACCTTTTTCACCATAAAGAGCAGCTTTAATATTTCCTTTAACTGTTTCTAAAACACTAACTAGCTCAACGCCAGCATGAAGAGTTTGTATACTACTCATCAACTCTTTACTTCTGCTATCAAAATTTGCTGTTGGATTTTTTTCTTCTTCTGCTAATTCTTTACTTGCAGCGATAAAAGCAGCATTTTTTTGACTATCTTCTGGGTCTCTATTTTTCTTCTGCATTGCTTCATAGAAAGCTTTTGTTTTTTCAGTGTCAACACCATGCAGGGTTAAAAATCTATCAGCATAATTTCTAGCTAAGTTGTCTAAAACTATTTGATAGCTATCATTATTATCAAGTGAGTCATAACTCTCAGGAAAAGCCGCTTTTAATCTACCATCAATTTTTGATCTATAAAAACTTGTGAGTTTTTCTTTTAGATGCTGCTGCACTTCAGCATTTGATTTTTCTGCTGCTTCGGTATCTAGATAAGCATTAGAAGCTAGGCAGCTAAGGCCTTTCTCAGCTAGTTCTGGATGATCTTTAAAAAACTGTGGATTAAGTAAAACTCTAGCTTCAGAACTTGTCAGCTTCTCAATAATTTTATTTGCTTCGTCAATTGCTTTTGATTTTTCAAGATCGCTTGTATCTCCAGCGAGAATTGTACTTTTTAATTCTTTAAGTTTTTCGAGGCTTTCACATTCTTTAATCGCCTGTTGTGACTGCACAAGTGTATTAATTTGCTCTTTTGTTCTTTCTTTTTCAGCAATTTTTGATATTTCTTCAATTTGTGAAGAGAAGTGATCTTTGTATTTTTTAATATCTATATTATTTAGCTCTTGAATTTCAGGATAAGCTCCCAATGCAAACTCTTCAGAAAAAGCTTTTAGTTTTCCCTTATAATCTTTATTTTTTTCCTTTGCGTTCTCTAACTCAAGTTGCTCTATTTCTTCTGGACTTAGCTCGAGATCTTTTAAAGCTGTTTCGGCTATTTCTCCAGTGTGAGAATTAAGCTTATGATTTGCAAAATCTAACGCAGACTCTACGATTTTTAGAGCATGATGACGTGCCGCAGCATTTTTAATTGCAGTATCAAAAGCTTGCTCATTATTAGGATCAACTAAAGCAGTAAGTTCTTTTATTCTTGCAAGATCTAAAGGCCTTTTTTGTAATTCCTCGGCAATTTCACCGGGCATAAAGCTGTGAGTAGCAGCTTCATTACCAAATAAATCTTTAAATACTATTTGTCTTAGT
>JAGRAS010000134.1 GCA_020434465.1 Bdellovibrionales bacterium
TGATTTAAGATCATGAGAAACCATATATGTGAAATCTGCTAGATCGCGATTTTTTTCTTCAACTTGTTGTTCCTTTCTAACTGCACCAGTTACGTCAAAAGCAATAGTTAGAGAGGAAATAACGCTTCCTTGATCGTTAAAAATTGGGACGCTTCTTGCATCAACCCAAACAATAAAATCCTGGTGGTTATAAATTCTATATCTGCCTTGAAACCTTTCCCCAATCTGACAATATTTTTTTTCAGTTTGATAAGTCTCTAAGTCTTCTGGGTGAATAATTGCTTCAAAAAAATCTCCGGGAAACTCATAAATTTCATCTAAGCTATAGCCAGTTAAATTAGAGGTGAAGGGGCTGCAATATAAAACTTTTCCATTAGTATCTCTTATTATTACTGCCGAAGCTAAGTTTTCAGTCAGAACATGATAGCGATCAATTAAAGTAGCATTTTCTTTTTGACTATCTTCAAGTTCAGTATTTAAAGTTTCAAGCCTTACTTGCTGTAAAGTACTTACAAGTGCAGCCCCACATAAAAAAATCGCTAAATAATTTAACTGCGTAAATTGAATTTGAAATTGTGAAATAGCTATTATTATTGTAGCTAAGCTAATTAGTCCCCAAGGACTAATTAGCTGATAAAAAACTGCGACTATTTGATTTTTTCTTAAAGTCATTTATTTATAAATTTCATGCTCGCTCTCAAAAGTCTCTTTAACGTTAACTTTGTAAAGCTTAAGCTCTTCTGCACCAAGTTTTGTAATTTCCCATAGCTGACTAAGTTCTGCATCAGCTTTGTTCTGAAAAACTCCAAAACCCTTCGGATGCCCAAGACCTAATGAATGAGCTGTTAAATCAGCTATCTGTACAATTCTTGCAATATCTATTGTAACTAAATCACCAGTAGCAATCTCTGATTTTTCATGGTGGTTTTGAATTGCAATTATTAGCTCTTCATCAAACTTCCATTTTTCGGCAACTAATGCCCCCACTTCAGTATGATTAAACGCAAATGTTTCCTCTTCTGCTTCGATAAAACTTTTTCCTTGTTGTACCAAAGTAAGTACACGTGAATATTTAAGCTCAGCTTGTTGTAGTAGTAACAACTTGCCTATGTCATGCATTAAACCAGCCAGGAAAGCAAAATCCTCTTTACCAGGAATTAATTTGGAAGCTAATATTCTACTAGCTATACCAGTTGCAACATCATTTACCCAGATTTGCTGTCTTGCCGAATGTCTTGAAGGAAAAATTTCAGTTAAAGAACATGCGTTAAGTAGACTTCTAAGCTCCTGAATTCCTATAACCTGAACTGCATCCTCAATAGTCTTAGATCCCCCGCCACGATCATAGTAAACAGAATTAGCTATTTTCATAACACGAGCTGACAAAGACTCATCTGAAGCAATTACTTCAATAAAGTCTCTTGCATCGGCATTGGGGTCAGTTGCTAGTTGAAAAGCTTTTTGGGCTGCACTAGGCATTGGTGGAACACTTCTAGTGCCAATCGTATTAAAAATTGTTGTTTTTAAGCCATAACTTAGAGCAATTCTACCATTTTGCTTGTGATTAGCTGATTTTTTTTTGCCAAAAAATTTTCCAAACATGATCGAATTATCGTCGATAAGAAAGGAATAAGAAACCTCTTTCTTTAGTTCCTTTAAAAATACCTAATTAAAAACTCGGTAAAAACTTGGGCTTAATCCAAAACTTCAATAAAGGCGTCTGACTCAGCTCTAAATTCTGGAGAATCTATATCAAACTCTTCATCATTATCTATATTTGGATCGTCAACATCTGGATCGACTTCTACCCTACCGTCAAGCACCTCTGACCTAGCTTCAAGTTCAAAAGTAAGTCTGCCTTGTCTTTGACTTCTAAAAATATCTGCATCAAAAAAGAAAACTAAATAAATATAAGTACCATCTCCTCGATTAACAGAAGGGCCTACATCTATTCTAGTACTACCAACTTCTAAAAACGAAGAATCAGAAACATAAGTTAAACCTACCGGGTATCTAAACTTCACAATGATACCATTTTCATGAACTTCTGAGATATCAGTACTTATCTGAGTTCTATCCCCTGTATCAACTGTATGAGGACTGGCATCTAAGTTAACGATTGCAGCGCCTATAAAACCATTACCTCCGCCTCCGCCACCACAGCTCAAACTGAAAATACAGCAGAGACCCAAGGCTAAAAATCTTAATCTTGCCAAAAGTTTATATTTCACAAGTTTATTTTTCACAGAAAACCCCAATTTAAAACTACTTAATATATAGTCCTCAACAATAGAAACTACCGTTCTGTTGGGCAAAGCCTTCCCCCTTCGCCAAGGCTACGGAGGACAAGGATCGGCTTTGATCCTATCTTTCGAGGACTATATTTGTTGCTGTCTATATAAGTTTAAGAAAATTATCTGGGCTTATTAATTCCCAAGAAGAATTTTCATAGTTTTCTTGCCAGGCTTTTGGAGCCTTGGCTTTGCGCTTTGAGGATTTTTTAATTTCATATCCAAAAAGCTTCCCCTCGCGTTCTTCTACTAGATCGATTTCACCTTTTTGATATGTTCTCCAGAAATACATATTTCCAGGGATATTTTCGTAGTGACGTTTTTTAAGTCTTTCTGAGATTACAAAGTTTTCCCAAATGCCTCCGGCATCAGCTCGAATTGTTGGGTCGTTAAAATCACCGATTAGTGCATTCCTAATTCCAATGTCTATAAAGTAAATTTTTTCTTTGGTGTTAATTTCATTTCTTAGGTTTCTAGAGAATGCTTTTAGCCTGTAGATAACGAAGGCTTTTTCAAGAAGATCTACATAACTTTGGACTGTTTGTTGATCTATTCCGAGTTTAGTCCCAAGCTCGTGAAATGAGACTTCATTACCGACTTGATATGCTAGTAATTTTAGTAGCTTAGGTAAGATGTCAGGCTTGCGAATATCTTTGTACTGAAGAACATCTTTGAACAAATAATCTTCCGTAATTGAGCTTAAGTAAGATTGTTTTTCTTGCTCTCGGGCTAAAGAAAAAATTTCCGGGTAGAGACCAAAGCGTAGGTACTCATTAACTCGTTTTGTAACATAGCCTTCAGACTGCTGCGCGATTAATTCTCTAAGCGAAATTGGATAAAGGTAATTCGTAAATTTTCTACCAGTAAGTGGCTCAGTAATATCTCCTGATAGTTCTAATGCAGAGGAGCCAGTTACAATAAAGTTTTTATCCGGAAAATTATCAATGGCAATTTTTAGGATAAGACCAATTTCTTTTTTTCTTTGTGCCTCATCGATAATAATAACTTTATTATCTTTCCATAAATTTTCTTGAGCTTGTAATGAGTCAGCTGATAGTGCATCTCTATCAGCAGCGAGATCGCACTTAAGTAGTAGAGTTTTTTTGTTTAGTTTTTCTTTTAGTTTGTTTACGAGTGTTGTTTTGCCAGTTCTGCGGGCACCGTAGATAACAATCACTTTGCCTTTATCTATTTGCTCGTTAAGGATTTTATTTTCTAATGTTCGTCTTATATACATAGTCTTGATATTATATATTAATATCAGGATTATAGTCAAGTTTTTTATATATAATATCAGGATTAAATCTGCATAACTAGTTGATATTATAGAAATCAGTATTTTGAAGGTATAAGTCACGCAACTAAGGTTTAATTACATAACATCGTAGATTTCATTAATTAAGAGAAAATTTATGGTTGGAGCCGCTCCCTCACCAAACCCCTCACATGAGGTAAAGTTAAGTGATCTTTACACTGCTTTAGCTGGCGTTCGTGGGAAGTCTTTTAGAGAATCAACCAAGGGTAATAGTATTGAATGCAGCTTTTCTAGAAAATTAAAGAACGTCATTGGTCCGCTAGCTTTTGATATGGCACAACTATTTTTAAAAGGTTCTATAGTAATAGATCTTGGTTGTGGGACACCCTCAGGAAATGGTGAAAGGCTAGCTGTTTTAAGCGGTGCTAAAGGATATCTTGGAATTGATAAGTTTAATACTAGAGATTCAGCACCAAGAAAACCTTATGAGGATAGTGAAATCCAATGTGCGTATGTTAGAGCAGATATGTTGGAAGCTCTTAAGATGTTACCAGATGAGAGTGGTAGCATATCAATTACAAATATTGATGCAGTTATTATTCGTGATGATGAATATAGGCAGGCTGTAGCACTGGAAATTGCAAGGGTTGTTAAGCCTGGTGGGATAATTATTACAAACTCATTTGATGTGTTAATGCATCTTCCTGGAAAGATTGTTATTGATGGTCAGACTTTTACTCAAGGAGAAAGTCATTATACTTGGGAAGCTCATTATAGAGTTAGGAGAGAGTCTCATACTCTAGGATGGCTTAAGTGGTCGCGCGTAGCTTGTTTGATAAAGAAATAGCCTTTAACCTAAAAATCTGCTGACGCAAATTTTGCTCATACCCAGCAAAAGAATATCTGTTACTTAACGGTAAAACCTAATGTCGCTGGGTATATTCTGTTCAAAATTTCAGTGAGATTAGGCTTGCGCAGATTACTAATGCCCAATCATACGATCGATTGCTTTGATGCGATCGAGTTTTTCTTTAGCTAGCTTCCACTCTGGGTCGAATGAGCTTAGTTTTTCAAGTTTAGATTTTAATTCTTGCCTTTGATTAGCGTAATTATCTTTGTCTAGTTTTTCTGGTAAATCTACCGCATCTGCTAGGATTACAAGGCTATTGTTGGAAAAGCTGCAAAACCCACCTGAAATAACTGTTTGTTTTACTTGCCTGTCAGGTGTTTCAAATTCGAGGATGCCGGTGCCGAGAAGCCCAGTATACTGAACGTGTTTAGGTAATATGCCAATAATACCATGCTCAGTTGGAACTTTAACTGATGTTGCTTGGCCTTCAAGGGCTAAGCCTTCAGGTGTATAGAGTTTAATACTGAACTTCTCTGCACTCATTTTTCCCCCTTATGACTATGCAGCCTTTTGTTGAAGATCTGCAGCCATTTTTTCTGCCTTAGCACGAGCATCTTCAATTGTACCTACGTACATAAATGCTTGCTCTGGCAGGTCGTCATGCTTGCCGTCAACTAATTCCTCAAATGAGCGAATTGTGTCTTCAAGCTTAACATATATCCCTTTCATTCCCGTAAATGCCTCTGCTACTGAGAAAGGCTGAGATAAAAATCGCTCAATCTTTCTTGCGCGAGAAACAATAAGCTTATCTTCTTCAGAAAGCTCATCCATTCCAAGAATCGCAATAATATCTTGTAAGTCTTTATACTTTTGCAAAATACCCTGAACTTGACGTGCAACGCCATAATGTTCTTGTCCAATAACCTGTGGATCCAAAATCCGTGAAGTTG
>JAGRAS010000135.1 GCA_020434465.1 Bdellovibrionales bacterium
ATTAGAGCAGATAAAAATAGAGGCGTTAGAAAAAAGTCCTGAGTTAGCTTCTTATAATAATCAGCTCAAAGCTGTGTTAGCAGAAATACGAGAGGAATCGCTTCCTGCTAATCCAAAACTTTCAGGTGATGTTTTTTTCCCTAAGTACTATCGAGAAGAGAGAGGGGATAATGAAATTGAAATTGAGCTAAGCCAAACTATTAGAATGGGAGATTTCGGCAAAAGAGGCTTGGTGAGTAGTCTGATAAGTAAACAGAAAAACATTGAAAGTCGCCTTCAGCTTTTGAAAACTATGCAGCAAATATCTTTTTTGTACTACCGTCTTTGGGGACTTCAGCAAGTTGATTCCCAAATAAAAGATCTTAAAGTCAGAGGTCAGGAATTAGCAGATTCGATTAACTCACTTGCAGAAGAAGGTAGGATTTCAGATAAGGATGAGTCTTTAATTTTATCATCAGTTGCAAGAATAAGCGCCAAACAAGAAGAACTGAGGTTTCAGATTGAAACCACTTCTGGCGAACTCACAAAAAAAACAGGGAAAGATGTCAGGGCTGTGAAAGCTTCGAAACCAAAAATTATTGAACTCCCCAGTTTTAAAGAGATTAAGAATTTAACTGAAAGATCAGAATTAGGAGTTCTTAAGCGTGCAGAGTTGAGAGCTGAAATAGCTGCGGAACAGAAGATTCTTGCAGAAAGAGAGTCTTTTCCTGCCTTAACTCCTGCACTTAAATGGGCTCACAATGATTCGGGGACTGATTTTTTTGGAGTTGGTATCAGCTTTGAATTGCCAGTCTTTCAGCGCAATGGTGCTCAAAAAGCAAAAGCTAGAGCTGCTGCTAGTGATGCAAAATCAATAAACGAATATATTAGTTCCGGTGCTTTTGATGCAGAGCTTGAGATTGCATACTTGCGGGTTAAAAGTAAAAAGAGGCAAGCAGAGATTTATGAAAATAGAGTAAAGCCGGAACTTTTAAAGGCCTTGGAAGCTTCCAGGAGGCAGTATCAAAACGGTCAGGGCACTATTTTTGAGCTTTGGCAAATAGAAAAAGAATATCAAGAATCTTACGACCGTTCCGTAGAGTTGTGGATAGAAGTATTTGCAACACTTGGTGATCTTGAACTTTTAATTGGAAATCAATTGTAGGTTTAGCGATGAAAAAAAAGATATTTATTTTAATTTACCTAATTATTCTTCCACTTTCCACTTTTGCTGGAGGTGGGCATGACCATTCTCATGGCGGCCATTCACACGGTGATTTTGGAAGTTCTGAACTTTTGAATGAGGTGCTGCTTACAAAGCAGTCAATTACAAATCTTGGAATTAAATCAGAAATTGCTAAAATTGGAATAATAAATAAAGTTAAAAAACTTTTTGCACAGACAGTTGTGCATCCTTCGAGTCATTATCATCTCCCGGCTCAATTTAAGGGTAAAATTTCTAAGCTTTTCAAACTGACTGGTGAGTATGTGGAAAAGGGTGAGCCTCTTGGGGCAGCTTTGCCATTGGTAGTTGGTAATCGAGAAGTTCTTTTTACTAGTCCTATAAACGGACTTATTACAGCAGCTCCTGACAGTATTGGTGATGTGTTTAGTGAGAGCGATATAGTTTTTGATGTTAGCGATATGACCAATATGATAGTACGGGCAGATCTTTATCAAGGTGACGACAGCAAACTTGTAAAAGTTGGGCAAGAAGCGATAGCCCGATTTTCAGAATTCCCTAGAACTGAGTTTAAAGGAAAAATTGAAAGAATTGATGCTTCACTTAGAGAAGATCTTCCGCTACTGCATGTTTATATGACGGTAGAAAATAAGGATCTAAAGCTTCGCCCTAACTTAAGAGGTTCTCTAAGTGTATTTGTCGGCAAAGGGAAAGAGGCATTAATCGTACCAGAAAGCTCGCTGCTTGGTGAGCTGGGTCAAAGTTTTGTGTATGTTCGCAAATATAATGTTTTTCAAAGACGTGACGTTGTACTTGGGGAAAGAGGTGGAGCTTATACTGAAATTAAATCAGGAGTTAAGGCAGGAGAAAGAGTTGTTGTTGTAGGTCAGTATCAGCTTCAGTTTGCAAAGAGTAATACGGATAAAAGGTTCGGCCCAACAGATTCTCACGGTCATAGTCATGCTCACGGTAATTCAAATGAACATAGTAAGGCTCACGATCATGGCGATCATGATCATGGTCAATCGCACTAGGGTTTTTGATGATTAACAGATTAATAGAGTTTAGTTTAAAAAATAGAATTGCTGTTCTTATTCTGGCTGCAGCCATGGTGGTATATGGAATTAAGGTTTCCACTGAGCTTCCAGTAGATGTTTTTCCAGATCTTGGCAGACCATATGTACCTATTTTTACTGAAGCTCATGGATTGGCACCAGAGGAAGTCGAATCCCAGATTACTTTTCCTATTGAAACAGTGATGAATGGAGCAACGGGAGTCGAGCGTGTACGTTCAGCATCAAGTACAGGCTTTTCAATTGTATGGGTTGAATTTGACTGGAAAATGGATATTTTTACTGCACGTCAAATTGTTGCTGAAAGGCTTGCTCAAGTTAAGGAAATCTTGCCTGCTGAAATCAGCCCTGTTATGGGGCCCATATCATCAATCATGGGTGAGATAATGCTGCTTGGGGTGACAGCTGATGCAGTTGAGATTGATCCAATGACTATTCGAGATTTTGCAGAATGGACATTGCGGCCGCGCTTGCTTTCTATTCAGGGAGTGTCACAAGTAAGTGTTATTGGCGGAGATCTTCGGCAGTATCAAGTTAAAGTTGACTCAGATAAAATGTTAAAGTTTGGTGTTTCACTTGCTGATGTTGAAAAAGCAATCTCGCTTGCAACAAAAAACACAACCGGTGGTTTTATTTCTAATGGACATACCGAAAGCCTAATTAGGAATATTGGCTTAATAAAAAGTACAGAAGATATTAAGAAAGCGGTAATACCACATCACAACTCAAAGGAAATGCATGCACCATCACTACTTGTTGAGCAGTTAGCAGAAGTTGAGTTTGGTGGCCCATTGGGTAAACGAGGTGATGCTGGTATTAATGGGCATTCTGCTGTGGTGCTAAGTGTAATGAAGCAGCCTGGGTCAGACACAGTTGAAATTTCAGAAAAAATCAACCGCGAAATAAAAGCACTTGGAACTTCAATGCCAGCAGGGATGAAAATCGAATCACGAATATTTAGGCAAGGGGAGTTTATTAAAACATCAGTTTCGAATGTTAAGGATGTTCTTAGAGACGGTGCAATTTTGATAATTATCATTTTGTTTTTATTTCTGCTGAATATTCGCACAACATTAATAACTCTCACTGCGATTCCATTATCAATAATTAGCAGTATCATCGTCTTTCGTTATTTTGGACTTTCCATAAACACAATGACTCTTGGTGGTCTTGCAATCGCAATTGGCGAATTAGTTGATGATGCAATTGTTGATGTTGAAAACATTTACCGCCGTCTTAGAGAAAATGCCAGCTCTTCAGAGCCAAGGCATGTAATGGACGTTATCGTTGATGCCTCAAAGGAAATTCGCAGCTCGATTGTTTATGCTACTGCTATTGTTGTGCTTGTATTTTTACCTTTGTTTGCACTTAGCGGAATTGAGGGCCGCCTTTTCACTCCGATTGGTATTGCTTATGTAACTTCCATTTCAGCATCGTTAATTGTAGCTGTATCTGTTACACCGGTACTTTCCTATTATTTACTTCCTAGCTTGAAAAGACTACAGGATACAAAAGATAGCAACCTAGTAGTCTGGCTAAAAAAGGTACAAAGCAGTCTATTGGATGTTGCCTTTAAATTCACAAGGCCAGTTCTTGCAAGTGTATTGGGTTTGTTTATGGTCGTAATTTTAATTTCATTTTCCTTCGGAAGTGAATTTTTGCCTCCATTTAACGAAGGAACCTTTAACATAAGTTTAATGATGCCCCCAGGCACTTCACTTAAAGAATCAAATAGGGTTGCTGTAATTGCAGAAAAACTTCTTATTGAAATGCCTGAAATAGAAATCGTTGGTCGAAGAACAGGCAGAGCTGAGTTGGATGAGCATGCTTCCGGTGTTCATCAAACTGAGCTTGAGGGAGAATTGTTAGAAACGGACAGATCCAGAGATGAGATTTTAAGAGAGATTAGACAAAAGCTTAATAGCATTCCTGGAGTTTTGGTAAATGTTGGACAGCCTCTTTCACATAGAATTGATCATGTAATTTCTGGGGTTCGCTCGCAGATAGCTGTTAAAATTTTTGGAGAAAACCTGCGACAATTGCAAAGTTTAGCTCAAAAAATAAAAAACATAGCCGCTGATGTACCTGGAATTGTCGATCTTTACGTTGAAAAGCAGGTAATGATCCCGCAGTTACATATTAAGATAAATCGTGAAAGAGCAGCTCAGTATGGAGTGATGGTTGGCGAACTAGCAGAGTACATTGAAATGGCAACTCAGGGCAAAGTTGTAACCCAAATTCTTGATGGAGTTAAAAAGTATGATGTAGTTGTCCGGCTTAGAGATGAAGACAGAGAAAATATTGATGCAATTAAACGCATTCCTGTGGATGTAGGTAGAGGCGAATTAATACCACTTGATCTTTTAGTAAACATTCAGGAAGGAAAGGGTCCAAATGAGATTAATAGAGAAAATGTATCAAGACGTATTTATGTATCAGCAAATGTACAAGGACGTGATCTAGTAAGTACTGTTAAAGAATTGCAGTCTAGAGTCGGAAAAGACGTTAAAATACCGGAAGGTTATTTTATAACTTATGGAGGACAGTTTGAAAGTCAGTCAAGTGCCTCACGCCTAATCTATCTTACTAGTATTTTTTCGCTGATTGCTATGTTTGCTTTGCTTTACATGCATTTTCAAAATAGCTCTTTCGTTCTTCAAGTAATGCTTAGCATTCCCTTTGCTATGATTGGAGCTGTAATTGCTGTAGGTTTAACAGGGGCGGTATTTTCTATTGCATCTTTAGTTGGCTTAATTACCCTTGCTGGCATAGCTGCTAGAAACGGAATCTTAATGATCGATCACTATATTCACTTATTGGAAAAAGACGGCGAAGAGTTTAGTTTGCAGCTTATAAAGCGCGGTGCAAGTGAAAGATTAGTACCAGTACTTATGACTGCTCTTACTGCTATGCTTGCTTTGATTCCAATTCTTATTTCTGGTGATGATCCTGGTAAAGAGATTCTATACCCAGTAGCAGTCGTTATCTTCGGTGGGCTTTTTACTAGTACATTGCTAAATCTTGTTATTACACCGCTTGTTTTTTGGAAGCTATGGAAGCGCTAGTTAAGGCAAGAGATTAAATAGTATCAGTCCAAAGCATTC
>JAGRAS010000136.1 GCA_020434465.1 Bdellovibrionales bacterium
CCAGCAGTCAGCATGTGAGGGAAAAAAAAGATGTATTTTACTCTATATGGCACCCTGGTGCCCAGCTTGTCGTGCCTCATTGCCGATATTGCAGAGTTTAAGGAGGAAAATACCAATAGATAGTCAAACTGGTCTTAATATTGTTGTAGGAAGAGATCGAAAAGATAGCTTATCAGACTATGCGCTTTCAATTGGCGGTCAGGTTTCTTTAGATATTAATGATAGTGTTGCTAGAAAATATAAAATTCAAAGTTTACCGTCTTGGCTATTATTAGATGAAAATAAGAGAATTTTGCAAAATTTTTCTGGAAGTCCAAGTGGGGCTCCGAGTAATGAAATCGCAGATTTTTTACTTTATAAAAAATTTAAACTGAAAAAGTTTTTAGAAAGCTCAGTTGTTTGGAAATAGTTGAGCAAGTCTCTTTAAAATTTTCTTTGATGTTCTAAGATAATCAGGCATCCACTCTAGCCCAGCTTTTCTTGCTGCTAACAAATCTTCTCTTGATTTTTTTACTAGGCCTTGTCTTTCGCAATACCAATCTACGCAATCTTCTCTTGGGTGTCTCAAAAAATGAGTTCTAAGCAACACCATATTAGCTGAAGGAATAATATGCATGCAGTTATCAAGAAAGCCTTGAGCAGAAATCGCTCCTGAGGTTGGATCTAGCCACCATAAATAACCAAAGGCTTGACCATTTACATCTGGTTTATAGCTAATATCAGCATGGTGCCTAGTTGACTGTTTAATCCAGTCGGAACTTACAACCTGTTTGCCTGCAAAACTGCCATTATTGAGAATTAATATTCCCAATTTAATAAAATCGATTGGTAGGACTTGCATGTGTGCAGAGACAAATACATCACCATTCTTATCTTGCTCTAAGTTTGTATTTGAGTGCATACCAAGCGGTTTGAACAAGAAATCTCTTGCAAAATCTTGCAAGTTTGTACCATGAGCAGCGCAACAACGAGCCATAATTGATCCTAACAACTGAACAGACTCATCATTATAGATGCAAAAACTACCAGGCTCATAAGTTGGTGACAGGCTTTCTACAAACTGATTTTTATTTTCTTGAAATCCAACTCTATTTTTTTTGTCATTAACTTTTACGAATGGAAAGCCAGCAGTACATGTTAAAAGGTGTTCGAGTGTAACTTTTCCTCTTAGTCCATGATTCCAGTTATCAAGATATTTTGAAATATGATCTTTTTCATTAATCCATCCTTTATCTTTCATAATTCCAAACAGAAGGCTGGCTACTGATTTTGTTGCTGACATAATAGATGCAGCAGTTTGTACAAAGCAGTTATTGTCATAATTACCTGCAATGACTTCACCTTTATAAGCAACAATTGCAGTATCAGCACCAGTTTGTTTACAAAGTTCAAGATAAATTTGAATTAAGGCTTTTGCTTTAGTAGGAAGATCTAAATCACGGCTATAAATACTTTTTCTAGGCAATACAAGACTAGGTGTCTTAAACCATACGGGAGGACTAACTACTGCTTTTGGCTCTTCCAAGCCACTTTTACTAACCATAAGCTGATACTATTAGCGAATCTGATCTAAGAACTTTTTTATTTTTACCCAAAAGATTAGATCAGAACCGGTAAAACCAAACTTCGTTGAGTATAACTCTGTCTTAGACCTTAGTAAAATTTATCAGGCGTACTTTTATTAAGAAAATCAAGGTATTAAATGCTATAAAAGAATCTTTGCACTTTTAATTTAAAAAACTGCATAACAATAAGAAACTTAAAAATATTGTATGGTTGGAATTAATCCTGAAAAAAAGGCGAAAGATGGAGATACCAGGGGGGCTAAAATTCCCTGCCGCGGTGGTTATGTCAATCATGCGTTGGAAGACTTAAAGTTTATTAAGTCACTTCTTAATTCAATTGGTGGTAATCGTTATTCGGCAGAAGTTGTGCAAGTTACACCAAGAAAGTACTTTAGAGATAAAAGAGAAGCCTTTTGGTATGCGGTTGAAACTCGTTGTATAGAAATTGCTAGAAAACAAGTTTCAGTGATTACATTATCAAAAAGTGTAAATTCTAGTTTCAGTAAAGCCTGCGTCATTGTAGTTGATGATCAGACAGGGCTTATTTTACAGGCATATAAAAAGAACGGAGATTGTAAAGAGTATTCTTATGGTGCATCTGCTTGTAAGTCAGTTTTAGGTCCAAGACTTTTTGCAGAATGGGAGGGCATGAGGATGATTTTTATGCGAAATTTACGCGAAACCCTGTCAAAAAATCCTCCAAAAAGAAAATAATTTACATCTTCAAAAAAAAATCATGCATAATTTCGTCATTTCCCAATTCTGTATGAAAAGAAGAAGCAATTATATTTTTTGATTTGAGTAGAACAGGTTGCTGATCTAAGGATGCTAAAATTTCAACACCTTTGCTTAGAGGATCTAATTTTGGTGCTCTAATAAAATCAACATCTACAGATTTTCCAAAAAGCTCAAGATTGGATTTAAAAGAGTTTAACTGAGATCCATAAAAATTTCTTGTTGCTTTAATATTTATTGCATTAAAAGATTCTTGAGTTGGATTCTCAACAGTTTTGGCTAGAAGAATAGCGCCAGCGCAAATACCCCATGTGGGATGATCAGTAATAAAATTCTTTAGATCTACAAACAGTTTATTTGCCTTTAAAAGTTTAAGCATTGTTGAGCTCTCCCCACCTGGAAGAATAATTCTATCGATTCTAGCAAGTTGGATTGAGTTTTTTATTTCGATGCAATTGACCCCTAGTTTATTGAAAAAACTAATATGTGGGTCTACACAACCTTGAAGAGCAAGAATACCTGGTTTAGTCATTCTGATATCTTTTACCAACCTCTGTTAGCAAATTTCTGATCTTCTTTGAGTGAGTTTAATTCAAGACCTCTCATTGCTTCGCCAAGACCTCTTGAAACTTCTAATAAAATTTCAGGATTATTATAGTTTGTATTGGCTTCTACAATAGCCTTAGCAACGGCAGGGGGATTAGAAGACTTAAAGATTCCAGAACCAACAAAGACAGACTCAGCACCAAGTTGTCTGACTAGCGCTGCATCAGCCGGGGTAGCAATTCCACCAGCAGCAAAGTTTGGAACTGGTAATTTTTTTTCAGATTTTATCAGTTTCAAAAGTTCCACTGGAACTCTGTATTGACTTGCCAAAGAATCTAATTCTGTTTCTTTACAGTCTATAAGATTTGAAAGTTCAGATGTGATTAATCTAATGTGCGTTACTGCTTCTACAATATTTCCTGTTCCGGCTTCACCCTTTGTCCTTATTAATGCAGCTCCTTCATTAATTCGGCGTAGAGCTTCACCTAAATTACAAGCTCCACAAACAAAAGGGACTTTAAAAGTTTTCTTGTTTACATGAAATTGATTATCAGCCGGCGTTAGAACTTCAGATTCATCGATAAAGTCAATTCCAATAGCTTCAAGAATTTGTGCTTCTGCAATATGGCCTATTCTAACTTTTGCCATTACAGGAATGCTTACAGCGGCCTTGATCTCTTCAATCAACCTAGGATCAGTCATTCGAGCTACGCCACCTTGTGCTCTAATATCAGCAGGAACTCTTTCTAGTGCCATTACTGCAACTGCACCTGCATCTTCGGCAATTTTTGCTTGCTCTACAGTTACAACGTCCATGATAACGCCATTACAAAGCATGTTTGCTAGTCCACGTTTAAGATCCATTTATACAGTCTCCAGAGATTTAAAGAGGGCAAGAAGGCTATGGCCTTTTGCTCTATATTTCACGACTATCCTACGTTTTGCTTGATAAAAAGTCCACTAATCTAGGCTTAAAATTAAGGTCTAAATAGACTTATGAAACTTAAATAGATAAAAAGATCCGCAAATACAAAGATTTTCATGTTGAATTTTAATAGCTTCCTTAGTTGCAGACTCTAAATTTTTTTCAAAAATAAAAGACTTATTGGAATCATTGAGATTGTTATTTGAAATTATTTCTTTGATATCTTCAATAACTACCTTTTTAGGTGTTTCAGGTTCTGTAAAAATTATACTTTTTGCAAACTTACAAATCATTTCTATGCTTTCCTCATGTAAATGCCCGTGAGTGAAACCGCAAAGAAAAGTCCAGTCTTCTGATAAGGTTTTAAGGCTATTTATTAAGGCTTTAATTGCCTGTGGGTTATGCGCAGTATCAATTACATAATAAGGATCCTGCTTTAAGATTTGAAATCTTCCTTTTAGTGAAAATTTATTTATTGCTGAATATGAAGTATCAGCAGAAAAATCTAAACCCAAGGCTTGTTTTGATGCAGCAAAAGAAAGAGCGGCGTTCTCTAAAAACCACACTGGTTTGCTTGTTAAGCTAAGTTTATCACGAATACTTAATGGATCGCTTATCTGTAAATCATAATTATCTCTTTTTGAAATCACACGTATTTCATTTAGTACCGAGCTTTCCTGCCCACAGGTTGTTATTAGAGGTTTAGTAGGTCTAGCTATTGTTATTTTATCTCTAGTAATTTCCTCTAAGCTGTTTCCAAGGATTGGAATGTGATCTTTACTAATAGTTGTCAAAACTGCTAGATCAGATCCCCATGAATTTGTTGCATCATATTTTCCTCCTAAACCAACTTCAAATATAGCAAAATCAACTTTAGCCTCAGCAAATATTAAAGCGGCTAAACCAGTTAAAGCCTCAAAAGTTGTAAACAATTTTGAGTTTTCGGCTATAAAATCTTTTTCAATTTTTTTTAACTGATTAGTTGCATTAAGCCAAATTTGATCAGCTAATTCCTGACTATTTATTCTCACTCTTTCCTTAATCGAATTCACATGTGGTGAATTGAAAGTTCCTGTTTCATATCCATGGGCTTGTATAATTTCTGAAATCATATTGCTGGTGCTGCCTTTTCCGTTTGTTCCACCAACAATAATTTTTTTAAATTTCTTTTCAGGATTCTTTAGTAATTTTAAAAGAGATAGCACCCGCTTATGATTATTTGTTGTATCCCAAGCCGTAGGAATGTTAGACTCCCAATTATCTAGGTTCCATATGTAGTCAATCGCGTAATTAAAATCTTTAAACATTAAATGTCTCGAAAAAAACTTTTTTTATTTATCCTTGGCCAGATTAGTATTATGAGCCTTGCGAGATTTTTTTTCCAGTGGATTTTAAAATTTTCTACCTTAGAAATAAATGGAAGTAGTTTATTTCCAGTAAGTCTAGTTGGTATCACTTTATTTGCTTTTAGAATTTTTGATGCTGTTAGTGACCCACTGACAGGAACATTTAGTGACTATTGGATTTCTAAAGGTAAA
>JAGRAS010000137.1 GCA_020434465.1 Bdellovibrionales bacterium
TGTTTTGTTTAAACTTATGAAAATCGGAATTATATCACAAGGCGTGCATATTTATAGCACCAGGAGAATAGTTGAGGCTGCTAAAGATCGCGGTCATGAAGTCACGGTTTTTGATGCTAGAGATTGCGCTTTACATATCGAAAAGCAAAACCCAGATATCTATTATCTAAACCAAAAACTAGAAACATTTGATGCCGTGATACCGAGAATTGGATCTACTGCAGCAGAACAGATTCTAGCTGTTTTGCGACAGCTAGAACTTCAAGGTATTTATTCAATAAATTCTTCCTCTGCAATTTCAATTGCCTCTGATAAACTGCGAACTCTTCAAATTCTATCAAAAAAAGAAATTGGCATACCTCTTTCTGGATTTGTTTATCAAAAAACTGACGCTGCTTCTGCTATAAAACGAGTTGGTGGTGCACCTATTATTATAAAATTACTAGATGGAGCTGAGGGTAAAGGCGTAATCTTAGCTGAAAGTAACAAGACCGCACTTGCTATAATTGACACTTTAAAATTTGCAAAAAAACAGACTCTACTTCAGCGCTTTGTCTCAGAGAGTAAAGGTTCTGACATCCGAGCTTTTGTTGTTGGGGATCAGGTAGTTGCAGCAATGAGGCGCAAGGCAATCGAAGGTGAATTTAGAAGTAATGTTCATCGAGGTGGAAGTACTGAACTTGTAAAAATTGATCAAAACTTCATCGACACTGCAATTCGCACTGCAAAAATTATTGGTCTTGAAGTTGCAGGTGTAGATATGCTTGAAACAGCTGAAGGGCCTCAAGTTTTAGAAATCAACGCATCTCCTGGGCTTGAAGGAATTGAAAAGTGTACTGGAGTTAATATTGCAGACTTGATAGTTCAGCACTTAGAAAAAAGAACTCCTTACTAGTTCTATGAGTTGCTATTTCTGCTTTCTCCTAGTTTTCTTAGAAAATCAAAAGTGTAGATCCCTGTATTATGCCCATCAGCCCACTCGATACCAATTGCATAATTTCCAATTCCCCATACTTTTTGTAAACTTAGCTCTTCTTTTGAACTAGCTTCAACGATCTTAAGTAAAGAAGGTTTATTTGAAATTGGTTTTTCATGGGAAGTGTCTCCTCGCTGAGCTTTACTGACAGCAGAAGGACAATTCTCTCTAAGCAATTTACTTGAAAGACAATCCTGTTTACCATCGTTCCAGGAGATTTCCAGTCCTGCTTCTCCTTGCCTAGCAATCTTTATTGGATAAAACTCATACATCAGATTTAACCTTAATGTGATTTTTCATTCGATCAATTTCTAGTTTAACATAATACGCTGCAGCAGCAATAATATCAGTATTATGATCGAGTAATAGCACAGTATTACCTTTTTCTACAATTTTCTGGAGCAACTTTAGTAAAACTGAAAGGTCTGCAAAGTGCAAACCAGTAGAAGGCTCATCAATAATAATAAAATGATCTCGAAGATTGGTTTTGGTTAAGTCTTTTACCAAGGAAATTCTTTGCTTCTCTCCACCAGAAAGAGTTCTCGTTGCTTGACCAAGCTTTAGATAAGCTAGACCTACATCCTCTAGTAATTCAAGTTTTTGCTGAATATTTGGAATTGCTAAAAAAACTTTAGCAGCCTCGGCTACTGACATAGCCATTACATCTTGAATAGAAAATCCTTTAAATTTAACTGCAGCAACTTCAGAGTTATACCTAGATCCATTACAAAGCTCACAAGTTTTAAATACAGGAGCTAATAAATTCATCTCAATCTTTATTTCTCCATTTCCTTGACAGACAGAACATCTACTTTCTTTACTATTATAACTAAACCTTGACTTATCCCAACCTCTAACTTTTGCATCAGGCAATTGTGAAAACATAGTCCTTATTGAATCAAAAAGATCAGCTACAGTTACCAAAGTAGATTTAACATTATCACCTACAATGCTTTCTTCAATAAACTTAGTTTGAATTATACTGTCTGCTCCTTTTACAACCCCGCCAAAATCAGATTGGAATTTCTTCTTTGACAATAACGGAAAAATTATCTCTCTAGCCAATAAGGTTTTACCACTCCCAGAATCACCGGTAATTACACTTAAGGCATTTAATGGTACGCAAAAATCTGAAACAGTGTATCCCTTAACTTTAACAGAAGAAAAATTTACAAACTGACTTGTTTTACTAAGTTTCTCTGCTCTATGATTTATTTTTAAATCATTTGCTAAGTACTTAGCTGTAAGACTACTTGTTTTTGACATACTAGAAATATCACCAGCAAAAATAAGGTTTCCACCAGAAGCTCCAGCACCAGGCCCAATATCAACTATGTAATCAGCCGCGTTAATTACAGCCTTTTTATGATCAACAACAACTACAGTGTTACCCCTTACAACTAGTTCTTTTAGAGAATTTATAACGAGATCAAGAGAATTCGGATCTAATGCTCTACTTGGTTCATCAAGAACGTACAAAAGACCACCAAAACGCTCGGTCATTTGCCGAGCAATTCTTAACCTCTGATATTCACCGCTTGACAGCTGTGACAATGGAAATTTTAGCGGTAAATATGATAAGTTCATTGAGTCAATAGCAGAAAGTTTTTTTAATATTTCAACAAGCAAAAAGCTTGCAGCCTCATCCAGTTTTTTTTCACGCTGCCAATCAGTTAAGATTTCAACTGCTTCTGAAATACTTTTTTGCATCAAATCTGAAAAGCAAACACCAAACATGGCAACGCTCATACCTTGCTGATTTAACCTAGTGCCCTTACAGGTTTTGCATTCATCTAAATTAAGCTCTCCTGTTCCTGAACAATCTAAGCAAACGCCCTTTGGAGATGAAAAAGATAAACTTTCGGGAGTTAAAGTTGAAAAAGTAATTCCACAAGTTTCGCAAAAGATTTTATCTGCAAAGTTTAATATTCTAGTAGTTTCTGTTAAATGAACCTCTACCTCGCCATTTGAGAGTTTGTAGGCAAGCTCAACTGCCTCAAAAACTCTTTGCCTTTCTGTTTTTTTTATTTTTACACGATCGATTACAACTTTGACATTTTTTGGGTTCAATTTCGTAATAGTTACAAAATCTTCATCGAGTAAAAAAGTCTCACCATCTAAAATAACTCTTGTATAGCCCCTTGCAAGCAACTCTTTTAAGCTTAAATCACTCAAATTCACTGGGGCATAAATTTCAATTTTTGTATTTTCAGGAATTTGCATGATAGCTGACAAAACTTGAGAAGCAGTATAAGCAGAAAGCTTAATATTTCTCTTGCGACACCAAAAAGAGCCTTCTTTAGCAAAAAGAACTTGTAAAAGTCTATAGGTATCACAAAAAGTCAGAATAGTTTCTTTATTAGTTTTTCTTTCAAAATTTTGAAAAAGGCCTATTGCAGGTAAAGTATCACTAATAAAGTCAACATTTGGTCTCGGAAGGCTTGTATGACCCATAGCAGAACTCAATGACAGATTCTCTAAATATCTACGATTTGCCTCTGCATATAAAGTTTCAATCGCTAAACTAGTCTTTCCTGAACCACTAACTCCGGTAATTACAACTAATTTATTCAATGGTATTTTTAAACTAATAGATTTTAAGTTATTTTGCTTAGCTCCTCTGATTTCAATGTGTTGCTGCATTTTTATCCTGCTAAGGAATAGGATCAAAGCCACCTGGATTTCCAGGATGACATTTGCAAAGACGTTTAAAAATTAACAACAAACCTGGAATTATTTTTTTTGATTTAAGACATTCTTCAGCATACTTTGAACAACTTGGATAAAATCTACAACCAGAAGAAGATCCAGAAAAACAATGTATGACAGGTGAAATTAAGTGTTTATAAATCCAAAACACACTAGAAATTAAATTGATAAAAATACTGTTAATTAAATTAGCTTGGTTCACACTGCTCCGCGTAATTTCTAATTCTTGAATAAATTCTCGATAATGCATTTCTTCGATTAAAACTTAAGTGCTGAGTTATACCGAGTTCAGCTAAAAAATCTGGATTCAAAGACATGATTTCACTAGGCCTCAAACCACTATAAAACTCAGCTAACAATGCAGCAATTCCCTTTACTATTTTTGAATCTGAATCAACTCTAAACTTACATACTCCATTTTCTGAACTTGGATACAACCAGAGTTGAGCCTGACAGCCCTCAACTTTAAACAAATCTACTTTGTACTCGTCCTCTAAAGATGGGTGCTCCTGGCCTAACTCAATTAAATAAATCAACTTATCCTGAGGATCTGAAATTTCTGTAAGCTCCTCAACTAGTTCTTTTTTTCTTCGTTCAATTTCCATAAATGCACTAAATTTAAAACATCCTCTATCATGTCAGACCTTTACCTGCAACTCAGCCCGATCTAGGATAATGCACCTCTTATTGATTTGCAGGAGGCAAATCAATAACAAGCTTATCAATTCTAAGGGATTATATGGGGGATTTATACTTTGTTTGGTACTCATTTGTCGCTGGGCTTTTAGCCAGTGTCGCATGTGGTTTTGGTGCAATTCCTTTATTTTTTAAAAAGCTTGATGTTAAAGAAAACATTGGTATTGGATATTCTTTTGCTGGCGGCCTTATGTTTGCCGCTTCAGTATACAACTTACTTCTTCCTGCATTAAGCTTAGGCGAAGCTAACGCTCTAAAATTAATCCCAGTTGTTAAAACCTTAATAGGACTACTCTTAGGCGCAGTTTTTACTGCTTTTGTACAAAAGTGGTTAAAGTCAAAAGATGAGTCAGATTCTCTTATTAATAGTTTAGGAGGTAAGACTGGTGCTTTAATTTTGATTGCGATGACATTTCATTCTATTCCTGAGGGTGTAGCAGTTGGTGTAGGTTTTGCTTCAGAGGTTCACAATGCCGCATATCATGATCTTGGATATTACATTGCGCTTGCAATTTCAATCCATAATATACCAGAAGGCTTAGCAGTAGCTTTACCTCTTAGAGCAAGTGGTGCTTCAATTTTTAAGTGCTTTTTCTTCGCATTTCTAACCAGCCTGCCTCAAGCTATTGCAGCTGTGCCTGCAAGTCTCTTAGTATGGCTATTTGAACCATTAATGATACCTTTCTTTGGATTTGCCGCTGGAGCTATGATCTATCTAGTTGTTGTAGAACTTATTCCTGAAGGTTTAGAGCATAATAGCAGGGAAACGATAGCTAGTATGTTTATGTTTGGCTTCAGTTTAATGATTCTTGTTCAGGTAATACTATAGACCAAGTAAAGATCTGATTTCTGCAAGTTCAGAAGTCAGCTTAGAATTTAGCATGTCTTTTTCGTTCGCATAGCTAATCATACCAGAGTACCATTTT
>JAGRAS010000138.1 GCA_020434465.1 Bdellovibrionales bacterium
GTTTCGTGGTATTTGTATCTTCAATTACCTCAGAAAAATAATTGTCATTATTTGGAGCAGGAATTTTCTTTGCTACCTCTTTTTGAGTTTCTTCTAACTTATCTTTAGTTTTATCAACTTTATCAACAACTTTTTCTATATCTTCAAGTGTTGTATTAGGATCAGAAATTAACTCCTTTTCTTCCTCTTTTGCCTGTTGATAATCATTTTCAGCCTCTTGTAAATTTTTTGATTCTTCAACAAGCTCAGCTGGCAAATCTGCCTGAGAATCAATATCAATTTCTACTTTAGTTATATCTTCAGACTCTTGATCATTTATATCTTGTCTATCATCAATCTGCTGAGCTTCATTCCCTACTTCATCCAAGTCAGTTGGATTAGAAATTTTAGGATCTACAAAAAAAACTGCTACTATTACAAGGACTAAAATGATTATCAAGGTAACCACAGATCTTAGCATATAATTTAATTCTCACTTTAAAGTTTTACTTCTGATACATTACATTCTACAGAAGACAAGTTGCAAATGCTATAGCCAAGAAAGGCTATTTTTTTGAACTAAACAATTTACATAAAAAAGGTAAACTGACTAAGGCTTGATAGGCAGCTAAAATGGTACCAAAAAGTACCAAACTCCCAAATCTTCTAGTTGGAGGAAAATTGGATAATAGAAACAAGCAGAATCCAGCAGAAACAATAAAGGCAGAACCAGAGATTGGAATACATAACTCATTACTAACTGCATTCCATTCTTCTTTAGTCAATCTTGGAAAATTTTTGAGTTTTTTTGCATGCTGAAGGAAATGAAACATTTCATCTACTCCGATTGCCATTGCAAGACTTGCAGCTGGCGCAGAAGCTAAATCTAGTGCGACTCCGAAGAGGCCAAGAGCCCCGAGCACAATTATTGGTATCACAGTTACAGTTAAGCCTAAAGCTAATCCAAGGCGAAAACTTTTAGTGCTAATGACTCCAAGGATAAAAAACACAGGAATAATTTTTAACAGACCTTTTAATAAACTATCACTCAATAGCTCTCCCATTTTCATTTGCAATGAATACATGCCACCTACTAGATCTACACTAAATCCATGCTTTTTAATTTTTGCTTCAATTCCCTTTAATACCTCACTTCTAGGCTTTTCCCGGCCTAACTCTTTCATTCTTAAAAAATACAAGGCTTTTTTCCTATCCTTAGTAATAAAGGGAGACTGATTTGTATCTTCAACGACATATTCTATTAAATCCACTATCCAATCCCAGGGAAGTATTTTAGCTATCAATGGCCGGTTTGCTTCTGCCATTATTAATGGCAGAGAAAGAACTGAGCCTACATTTTCATCTGATTCAATATCTTGATGTAATGCCCATAAGCGATCGTATGTATTTGAGTCTGTTAGTTCTTGATTATCAGATCTTCTAATTACAAAATTAAGGGGGCTACTTCCTCCTGTTTTGTCTACATATTCTAATCCTTTAAAAATCTTACTATCACTATCAAAGTATTTTAATAGTGGTGGATCAGTATCAAGCCAAGTTGCAAAAAAAGAAAATGGAATAATTAAGAATAATAGAAGGACCGGAATAATTGCTTTATTAATGCGAGCTAAAAAATTTGAAATAGCAACTGTTCTCTCTGAGTAAGGTTTAAGTTTTGTAACTATTAAAAACCATGGGAAAATAAAATATGCGCAAAATAATCCAAATAAAGTTCCTATTACACCAGTAATTCCAAACTCTCTTAAGGGCTTTGCTTCAGAAGTACCCATAAGGACAAAACCAACAATAGTTGTACTTGCAGACCAAAAAGAAGCTGGCAGAGTTTGAATTATAGCAAGGCGCGTCTTATCAAAAGCATTAACTTTTTTTGAGGTATTTTTTTGTTTTTGATGAGTGAGGAAGATTACATGTGATAAAGTTAAAATAAAAACAACTGTTACGATATTTGCAGTTAAGACTCCAACTTGGATATCAATTAATTTGATTGTAAATAAAGTTGCTAGGCATGCGTACAAACAAGTAACAAGCGAGCCAAGACTTATTGTTAAAGATCTAAATATTATAAAAATCGCGATGCCAAAAAAAACAATTGAAACAAGTGTAAACACTTTTATATCTTCAGTTAATTCAATTCGTACATTTTCAATTATAAATGGAATACCTGAAATATGAGGATTAAAATCCTCTCCTTTAAACTTTGAAAGTAAATTTTGTAACGCTTCGATAAACTTATTAGGGTTAGCATTTTTTGTGGAGATAATAATATTTGAAGATTTCAGATCAGGTGAAAGTAACATTCGTTTAAACAATGGGCTCTCCATTGCTTCTTCCGGATCATCTACAGCTAGAGGCAAAGAATATACACTTACAACTCCATGAAGTTTTGCAATTGCAGTACTAATTTTTTTTAGCTTTTGTTGATAAATCTCAGATCTTAAATTTCCTTGAACAGCAATAATTGTAAGTTCAACATCACCAAACTCTTTACAAATTTGTTGATCTGCTTTTAACTGAGGATCGGTGTCTGAGAAAAAAAAGTCTTTGTTAACCTCTGGAACAATTGGATAGTATTTATTAAAAAAATAGCTGAATACTACTACGGAAAAACCTAAAGCTAGTACTATAGATTTCAAAAAATATTTTTTTTTCATTTTAATATTAAATACTTATGCTAAGAAAATGCTACTGATCTAGATCATACCAAGAATAATCTTTACCCAGTATTAATACATTAGAATTATTAAATCCGGGAGGTATTTATGTATAAAAATCGATGGGCTTATTTAGTTAGTACAGCTTTTAGCATTCTTTTGTTGTCAACACAGTCTTGGGCAGATGCTCCGCCTCAAGAAGCATATCAAGAAACTATCCCTGTTCACGAGCAGCAGCAAAGACTTAGTCAAACTGATTCTTGCTGGAATACAAGACTCTCAGCAGGATATTCTGTTTTCTTTTTTGATGATGAAGATAATACAGGTATGCCCGGTGCGTATTTAGACTTATGGTGCTCAGAAAACCCTCTAAATTTTAGAGTGGGAGTCGAAGGAAGACATATGGACTTAAGTCAAGAGGCTGCCTTAGCTTCCTCAGAATTCCCTGGAAAAACAGTAGAGGCAACATTTATTAGAATACCATTTGCACTTGAATACTATCAGCCTCTAGCTGAACAAGTAACATTATTTTTAGGAGGTGGTCCGGATATTATCCATACTGCTAATGACGTAAGTGACACTAGTGTTGGCTTACACCTTTCAGCACGTATTGCCTTTGACATGAACGAACATTGGGGATTTGCTGTTGAGTCTGGCTACATGTGGGCAGACGTTGACGGTGAAGGTTCTAAAGATATTAATCTTGACGGTGCCTTCGTTTCTCCTCAGTTATACTATAGCTTCTAAATCCACACCCTTCCTAAAGGCAGCACAATGTGCTGCCTTTTTTTTTACTCTGAAACTCTAACAAGGTAATTTGAGATTGATCATATTCATACACTAAAGAATACAAGTATTTAGCTTTTGTTACCTTAACTGATCTGCGTCATACAAGAATAAAACAAAAAAATGCAAACTAGCCTCATAACCAATTAATAGGAGGACATATGCTAAGTTGGTCTTTAAGCTTTTTCGTAATTGCGCTAATCGCTGCACTTTTTGGTTTTACAGGAATTGCAGGTGCATCAGCAGGAATTGCAAAGATTTGTTTTATGCTTTTCTTGGTGCTTTTTGTTATTTCTCTGTTTATCCCAAGAATGCGTAATTCGCTATAAATTATGAAAAAGGAAAACTTTATGAAAAAAATAATTTTTTTAATTTGCTCATGCCTATTACTAGCTCTTCCTGTGTATGCAAAAGATGCTGCAAAAAAAGACAGACAATCTGATACATGGCTAGAGGCAAAACTTGATACGACTTATATGCTTAATCGACATATGATTCTATCCGGAGTTAAAACTGACGTACGCAATCAAACAGCTTATCTAACAGGTACTGTTGATAGCGAAGTAAAAAAAGAGTTAGCAGAGCAAATTGCCAAATCCATTGATGGCATGAAGGGAGTTGAAAATAATATTCAGGTAGCCAAGGAAAATACTGACAAAAGCAATAGCAACAGTTTTTCTAAACTTATTGGCGACCTTAGCACAACTGCCAGTGTAAAAACTAAATTGATAGCAAATTCTGAAGTTAATGGATTTGATATTAATGTAGAGAGTAATGGAAACACTGTAACGCTTCTTGGCGAGGTTGAATCTGATATTCAACGCGATCTTGCTGAGCAAATTGCATTAAATACAGATGGTGTAACAACTGTTAACAACAAACTACAGGTTAATGCAAAAAATTAAATTAAGTTTTCACTAAGCTAGGGCATGTCCCCTAGCTTAGTGAGCTTAAAACTAAGGAGTACAACATGGACCAACCGAAAATTAAAACATTAGATAATAGTGGCGAAGCAGATATTCTTAAAGTCATTCTAGCCATTTTCTTACCACCGGTTGGAGTCTTGCTTGAAGTGGGCTTAACAAAACATTTTTGGATTAACGTTTTGCTAACTTTATTAGGCTTTATCCCAGGCCTTGTACATGCGGTATGGATAATCGCTAAAAAATAGTTTCTATCTCACACAATCCTAAAACCAAATTGGGGCCATGAAGATATGCATGGCTCCTTTCTTTTAGTATAAAAATGTAAATTTTTCAGCCAAAATTTTAGTTAAAGCCAACTGATAAGAGTGCACTGGTGTTGGTCGAGAATTATACCCTACTAGATGACCAATTAATTCACCTGTTTTCTTTACTAAACGTAGTGCACAAAAACTTATAGCGCCTAATTCTCTTAGAAATTTTCTTTCTTTCTCTGCAACACCACGAAATATACAAAACTTTAAATCAAAGCTCTTAAAATCGCTCCCCTGCCCAATCACTAAGCTGTCTTGTGAGTCTAAATCTAAAATTGACCTTATAGATAAATTATTCAAAAGTAATAAACTCCAAAAATCTTTATTTATAGTTTTATCTTCGAGAAGGAGCGAGTCAGTTACAGGAACATCATCTAAGCTTGGATTTAGAATATAATAATTACTAGTAAAGTTAAAAATCAGTTTAAAAATATGTAAGGAATTTTCAAATAAGCTAAGCTCATCAAGACCTCTTTCTAGATTATCAAAATGGTATTGTATTTGCTTTTTATAAATTCCTGAATAATATTTTTCTAAAGAAGGCTCAAATTCTAATAATAGTAGCCCCTGCGAATTGATATGTTTAAAGACATCAAAACTTTTTATTACTCCTGAGGCAG
>JAGRAS010000139.1 GCA_020434465.1 Bdellovibrionales bacterium
CATATTCTTTTGGATATTTATTAAGCGGAAAAACACTTAGCTGATAGACGCTTTGACTAAGCTCTAAAAAATAAAAAGCATCCTCTGCTCCCCTTCCTTTTGTTCCAAATATATCAATGCTCTTACTATCAATTGCTACAAACGGTAGATTTCTTAAATCATATATTTTTTGTAAATCATATTTTTTACTTGACCATCCGCGACTTTCTTCACCCAAAAGCCCACGTCTGATACGAGCTAAGCGCCTTACACCTCGCAAATTGCCATTAGCGTTGCGATGCGGGTTGGTAAGTTCTGAATGCCAAGCTTCCGGCATCACCAAACGTGATTTTTGTTTTATAAGTTCAAGTGCTGATTGTTTTAAATCAAGTCTGATAAATCTAACAAATATATCTCCAAAAATATCAAGCTCGCTTTGCATTTCATTTCTTAAATTATGTACAGCATGTGCAGAGATTGCAGCATTTCCAATATCAATATCAACTATCGTGTAAGTATCGATATGTTGAAGTTTTAATCCAACTCCAGCATCAATTCTAATTCGGCTTTTAGGATCCTTGCTTAGCGGCGTAACAGCATCTTTATCACTACTTGCAAAGCTAACACGAAAATATCTTATTGATTCTGGTGTTATGTTTAAGCTTCTTAGTTTAGCTTCTAAAATAGAAGAGACTTTTTCCTGCAACTCCCTAGCCTCTAATTCAGCGTCCTGTTTAAAATTATCGTCTTTTAAAACTTGATGCTTATAAAAAAACTCCCTTAAAGATTCAGGTAGACTTGATAAGACTTTTGAAAGATAGAGACTCGCTAGTTTTTCATCTCTATTTAATCCTGGAACAATGTGTGCCTTTGGCTTAACTTTAATTACTAAAGTACCTTCCCTATCAAAGCTGACAATAAATTTTTCAATCCCTAAAAAGTATCTATAAGAACCGGAGTTAACTGATTTTAACTTTGGTAAAATTGTGGTGTTTAGAAAACCTTCGAGACTTTCTTGAGTATTTAATAATTTTGGCTGATGCGATTTAGGCAAATCACAAATAGATCCAGCTAATGTTTGATCAGTTCTAAATACAGCCAAGTTGAACATCCAGACTTGATATTAATTACTATTGTCAAACTAGTTCTTAAAGCTGTCAAAGGGTTGTTTGGTTATTTTAGAGTTAGTTTGTTTTGTATTGTCTGTGGAAAAATGACTTAAGTATCCAGAAAAACAAAAAAATGCCCAGCTTAAAAGTTTATACTCAAAAGCCAGGCATTTTATTTAAGCAAATTCTAATTAAAGAATTCTTACTACAGTACAGAATCTTTAAGAGCTTTCGCTACTGAAAAACGAACTCGTTTTTTTGCAGCAATATGAATTGGCTCACCTGTAGCTGGGTTACGACCCATTCTTGCTTTGCTCTTACGAACATAAAGCTTACCAAGACCCATAAGTGGAATTCTGTAGCCTTTTTTTAGAGAATCAGTGATAAAAGACGCAATGTCATCACAAAGATCCCTAGCTTCTGTTCTTTTCGAAAGTCCACAGTAAGATCTCACGTTTTCGATAAATTCAGACTGTGTATAAGCAAGTGTACGCCCATTTTTTGGCTTGCTAGCTTTTTGAACTTTTTGAACAACTGGTTTTGCAGCAGCAGTTTTTCCAGAACTAGCTTTTTTAGAAGCTGAAGACTTCTTAGCAGTTTTTTTAGAAGAACTACTACGTGTACTACGCTTTGAAGAACTGCTTTTTTTAGAAGCGGTTTTACGAGACGCAGTTTTTTTCTTTTTTGCTGGCTTACGTGCCATAGTTTTTACTCCTATATGAGTTAACAGAATCGTTAAAATGCCCATAAAATGGGCTTTCTGATGCTTTTATAAAGATAAAACACTAATAAGGCAACAAAAAAAAGCATTTTTCTTCAAAAAAAGTGCAAAAAAAGCCCATTTTACGGGGCTAAAAACAACTTTTTGAAATTTTCATTAATGTAGAAACATTTATTCTGAAAGGCTGTCAAAATTTACTATCTAAAACTTAAGTTTTTGTCTGTGTTTACAACTAGTTAGCGGAATGATAAAGTTGCAATAGATGAAATTCACTAAATTACTTTTGCTCCTACTTAGCCTTGGCTTTTGTACCTGCCTAAATGCAGAAAACAATACCTACTCTTTTGACACTTTTAGAATTGAAGTTCCTAAATCCTATACAAGACTAGATTCAGAATTCAAGCAGGCAGTATTAGTTGCCAAAAACTCTGCAAAAAAAACAAATCTTAATATCATTGAATATCCAGGCAAAAAAAATCTGGGCGCCAAAAAAAATCTTGCCGCAGAAATCTTAGAAAATTACCAAGCAATTGGCCTTAACTCGGCCAAGCTTGAAGGTTTTATTCCAATAAAAAATCTGAATGGAGTTGATGTTATTAAAGCAAGAATTTCATATAAATCAGCTGAGCAAACTTTTGTTTCCTACATTGGTTTATTTAATGGTGAAAATAAACACTTTTATCTAACTTTAATCTCTGAAAACAAACAAAGCTCTGACGAGAGCGATTTCGATGTTATAATAAATTCACTTTTTACTGATAAAAACAGATTAGAAAAAAAACCTAATAGCTCACCGTGGCTAACAATTGTCATTTTTTTTCTATTAAGTATTGGAATTATCGTGCTTTTGCGAAGTAAAAAATATTTCTAGGAAAGCTCTAACATGCGATCCAAGGATCTTTTAGCTCTAATTCTTACATCTTCAGGTAGTTCTATTATCTGAGTATTTTTCTTTAAGGCAATCAAAGTATCCTCTAAAGTAATCTCATTCATATGCGGGCATCTAACGCTACACAATCGAAGAATATTTTTTTTCGGATTTTCTGCGATGATATTATCCCCCATAGCGCACTCTGTAAGTAACAAGTATTGAGGAGATTCATGCTGAGCAACATAATCTATCATTTTAGAAGTACTGCCTGAAAAATCCGCTTTCTCAATTACCTCTGGTGGGCATTCAGGGTGAGCTAGTACAGTTACTTCAGGAAACTGAGCTCTAACATTTTCAATATCAGAAACAGTGAACTTATCATGCACCTCGCATTTACCAGGCCAAGCAAGCATAGAAATATTTTCAGTTTTTTCAAGGCCAATATTGTTTAACTCTTCTTTTTTAGGAACTAAAATAGTCTTACCAGTTTCTTTAGCAACATTTCTCGATAAATACTCATCAGGAATAAAAATAACAACTTCACTATCGAGTTTTCTAACAATATCTGCCGCATTACTAGATGTACAGCAAACATCACATTCAGCTTTTACATCTGCATATGAATTAATATATACAACTACTGGTATACCGGGGTATTTCTTTTTTAAATTTCTAACATCCTCAGCAGTAATACTTGCTGCTAAACTACAACCTGCTTTTTTTGCAGGTAATAGGACTGTTTTATCTGGATTCAATATTTTTGCAGTTTCAGCCATAAATCTGACCCCGCAAAATACAATCGGATCAGCTTTAACTTTAACAGCTTCTTTAGATAACTGAAGAGAATCCCCTACAATATCGGCAACGCCGTAATATAAAGCTGGCTCCATATAATTATGGCCAAGAATAATAGCTCCTCTTTCTTTTTTTAATTTATTGATCTCAAAAGCTAGCAGAGCTTTATCTCTAACTTGACAGTCAGGGTCAACTGGAAGCAAGAATTTGCTTAGTTTTTCCTCCATTTCATCAACTGATGATGCCTCGATTGCCATATTCGTCCCTATTTTTGATAAAGCTTATCTGAAACAAAAAAAAAGTGAAAGCCCGGCAAAAATTCTAAATAAATTGAGAAGTAAATAGCTTTATTTTCTAGCCATGGAAAGCGCAATCTTTAATAGCTCAACTCGAGTTAAGTTTTCGATATTAAGAGGGGGCTTCTGCTCCTCTGCTTTTGATACTAGCAAAAATAACTTAAGCTGGTCATCGTTTAAGGCTTGAATATCTATAATACTCAAGTCAGAAAACGGATTAGTCTCAACAAATTCTGACTTTTCATTGATATTTCCAACACTACTCACCCTTCTATCCGGCAAATCTTGGATCACAAATTCAGTATTTAAAACAGGATCAATATAAATATCTGAATGCGAGGATTCAGTAGTTTTCTTTGAAGAAAATTCTTTAATAGTTTCACTAATGGTAAAGGCTAATAACAAAACTAAACCAGCCGGAGCTCCGTAAAGCCTAAATTTACTTACTGGTTTTTCAACTAATTGATGCATAAACAACTTGAAAATTCAACGTCTAGATAAGCTAGCACAAATTAAAATCTTATGAAAATTTATTTCAAAATTATTTATCAAGAATAAAAAGTAAAAAACAAAGTACTTTATGATACTATTTGTTCAAAATGCTGAGCAAAATTACTAGTCAAAAAAGACTTAATCTTTTTTAAGGCTATTGCCTCTATACCATTTAAGCACTTAGGGGTAAGTTTCATTGCTTTTATTAATTCTTTTCTTGCTACGGGTTTTCCGTCAATCAAGCCAAATCTTGCAATTATTACCTCACGCTCTTGAGAGTTTAAAACGTTTCCAAGAAAAACTGCTTGGCGTATCAAATTGATATCAAATTTTTTATCACTAAGCTTACGATTATTTTCAGTAAAATCACATTCAACTTCAGAAGCAGTTCTTGACTCTTTTTTTGCATGTATAGAAAAAGGATATCTCCCTAAGAAAACTGCTAGCAAATAGCGCTGTCTTTCTTTTGTGAGTCCAGTTGTAGCTAAATATTCATCAAAACTTACCCCACTTGCTGCCAGCTGCTGTTCTCTGTAAATATTTATATGCTTACTGAAAAGTGTACGTATGTATTGCGGATAAGTAATAATTCCTGACCTAATTTTAAAAGAACGCCGAATTTTATGGTTTATCCAATGATACGCAAGAGTACTAAGCTTAGTATCAAATCCAGGATCGAACCTCCTCACAGCAAGCATTAAACCCATCACTCCTTCATCTATACAATCTCCAATATCAGCTTTTTGATTGCTTTTCTTAATATAAGCCAATACCCTACTTAAAACTAATTTCAAATTTCTTACAATTAATATTTTCTCTGGCTTATACCTCTTAGCTTCAGCCTCAGCAATATTTGGTAATAATTCTTTTAAAATTAAAAAAGGGAGTTTTGTTTTTTTCTCCAATTGGCAAATATCAATTACAACCTGCTTTAATTCAGTATTTAAAGATTTAGTTAAAGCCAAACCTAATTTACTCAGACTACTTTGACTTTTTTTTCCTAATACTTCTTTAATGATAAAATCTGCA
>JAGRAS010000013.1 GCA_020434465.1 Bdellovibrionales bacterium
ATTAAAAAAAATTACACAACAATTGGCGCAAATTTCTTGTGCCAATCAGTTGCCTGCTGAAATGCATGTCCTACATGCAGCATTTCAGGCTCCTTCCAAGCTTGACCTATTAACTGTAAACCAATTGGTAAACCTTGACTATCAAAGCCACAAGGAATGCTTACACCAGGAAGCCCAGCCAGACTTGTAGGAATTGTAAGTGCATCCTGTAAATAAAGCGCAAGTGGATCCATACTCTCATCATTTAAGTTAAACGCTGTGGTCGGGGCTGTTGGGCAAGCTATTAAATCACATTTATTTTTAAATGCTAATTCAAAATCTTGCTGTATCAATTTTCTTACACGTTGTGCTTTAAGATAGAAGGCATCGTAATATCCAGAAGATAGCACATAGGTACCAATAATAATTCTTCGCTTTACTTCTTCGCCAAAACCTTCTGATCTTGTTTTACAATAAAGATCAAAAAGATTGCTAGTGTCTTGAGCCCTATGCCCGTATCTAATGCCATCATACCTGGCCAGATTTGAAGCGGCTTCTGCAGGAGCAAGTATATAATAGGTAGCAACACCAACTTCAGTATTAGGAAGACTAATATCTACTATTTCTGCACCAAGTTCATTTAATTTGCTAATTGCTAAATTTACAGAAGTTGCTACTTCAGCACTTACTCCTTGTACAAAATATTCCTTTGGTACCCCAATTCTTAAACCTTTAATATCTTGACTGAAAAGTTCACTATGTGAAGGAACGGGTTTATCAACTGTTGTTGAGTCATAAAGATCTTGACCCGCGATAGATTCTGCAACTAGGGCTAAATCAGCTATTGTTCTGGTAAAAATCCCTACTTGGTCAAGAGATGATGCAAACGCGACAACACCATAACGACTATTTCTTCCATATGTAGGTTTGTAGCCGATAATCCCACATAAAGATGCAGGCTGTCTGCAAGAGCCACCAGTGTCAGTTCCAAGAGATGCTGGTGTAATACATGCTGCAACGCAGGCTGCTGAACCTCCACTAGATCCACCGGGAACTTTTGCAGTATTCCAAGGATTCTTTACTGAGCCAAATGCACTGTTTTCATTTGAAGTACCCATCCCAAATTCATCATGATTTGTTTTTCCAAAAATTATTGCACCAGCCGAACGCAACTTCTTTACAACGGTAGCTTCGTAAGGTGCTTTGAAACCTTTTAGTATTTTACTACCAGCGGTAGTCTCTCCTGGCTGTGTTAGAATTAAATCCTTAATTGAAACAGGAACCCCTAATAGAGGAGCTTTTTCTCCAGCAGCAATCTTCTTATCAGCATTTCGAGCATCTGAAATGATTTGTTCTCGATTAATTGAAATAAAACAATTCAAGTCTTCATGCTTTTGCGCTGCTCCTAAACATTCTTGCGCTAAAGCTTCAGCAGTAATTTGTTTACTGTCCAATGAAGCACGCAATTCAGTGATGGTTTTCTTAAGAAGATCGCTCATTTATTCGCCAGCATCTTGATCGATAATAATAGGCACTTTTATAAAAGTTCCTGACTTATCAGGGACATTACTTAGTGCTTCTTCAGCAGTTAACAATTCTTTATTTTGATCTTCTCTATAAATATTTGTAATCCCATGAACATGGCTAAGTGGCTGAATGTCATTTAGTTCAACTTTATTAAGCACTTCCATATAGGAAAAAATCCTATTCAAATCAGAAGTAAGTTTATTAACTTCCTCTGGATTTAAGTAGAGCCTTGCTAAGTTTGCTAGTTTTTTTACTTCTTCTTCGTTAACCATTTTTATCTAAGAAATTTCCAAACAACGGTACATAATTTTATAAAGAAAAAAATAAGAGCACACGCTTAAAAAGAAATAAAGCAATTTTCAAATATCCTTAAGGAACACCTTTAATTGCGCCTGGTAGAACAAGCTTTATTGCTGTAGAGTGATATATAACTTTTAGAAAATCAAATTTACAAGCTGCTAAAGTTGTAATTTGCATGAATTTTTTATCTCAATTTCTTGGTCCGAAAACTTTTCAGCTGCGTCCAATACTGAGTACAGGGCAATAGGGCAAAAATGACAAAACAACGTTCTAATTCAAGTAAGAAAACATATGACTTTGACCTCCTAGTTGTGGGCTGTGGTCCTGCTGGCCAAAGGGCGGCAGTCCAAGCTGCAAAAATTGGCAAAAGAGTGGGTATCATAGATCGCTTAGAAGTTGAGGGAGGGGTTTGTGTAAATTTGGGAACGATACCAAGTAAGTCATTTAAAGAAGCTGTTGTTTTCTTATCCGGATATCGACAAAGAAATATTTATGGTGCTGGTTATAGAGTCAAAGCGGATATTGAAATGCCAGACCTGACTTTCCGCTGCCACAGGATAATGCAAACGGAAATAGAAGTTATCCGTCATCAGCTAAGAAGAAACAAGATCAATGTGATGACAGGGCACGCATCACTTCAGGATCCACATACGGTAGAAATTGATTCAGTAATTCACGGCAAGAGTCAAAAAACTGCAGAGATTATATTATTGGCAGTTGGTGCAACACCAAGACGGCCAAAAAATATAAATTTTGATAGCAAAAATATTTTTGATAGCGATGATATTTTAAATATGGAGTCGGTTCCTAGGAACATGCTTGTTGTAGGAGGGGGGGTTATTGGAACTGAATATGCCTCTATGTTCGCAGCTCTTGGAACTCATGTAACAATCGTAGATGCTAGAAAACGTTTGATGAGCTTTGTTGATGAAGAAATCATTGAATGTCTTCAATATCAGATGAGAGGCATGGGAGTTACTCTTAGATTGGGTGAGGAAGTAAAAGCTTGTACTGTAAAAGATGATGGTCAGGTTGTTACTGAACTTAAAAGCGGCAAGATAATTGTATCAGAGAGAGTTCTCTATTCCGCTGGTCGAATAAGTGCGACTGATAATCTAGGTCTTAAAAATGCTGAAGTTGATACAGATGATAGTGGTAAGATAAAAGTCAACGAAAAGTACCAAACTTCACAAAAAAATATTTATGCTGCCGGCGATGTCATAGGATTTCCAGGTTTAGCTTCTACCTCTGCACAGCAAGGAAGATTAGTTGCTTGTAATGCCTTTAAAATCGATGATCAAGTTGAGGATGCACCTCTTCCTTACGGAATATATTCGATTCCTGAAATTTCTTATGTAGGTTTGAATGAAGCTGAACTTACAGAGCAAGGCATTCCCTATGAAACTGGAGTTGCTAGATACAGAGAAATTGCTAGAGGTTTAATTTTAGGCGATGAAAATGGAATGTTGAAAATTCTTTTTCACAGAGAAACTACTAAAATTCTTGGGGTACATATTATTGGTGAGTATGCAACAGAACTTGTACATATTGGGCAAGCAGTGATGGCGCTAGGGGGAGGGCTTAATTATTTAAGGGATGCAGTATTTAATTATCCAACGCTAGCTGAATGTTATAAAGTTGCTGCTCTTGATGGTTACAACAAGCTTAAACTTTCTAAGTCCCTAGCTGGCAAATAGTTTAAGTTAATATAGGAATTTTTTATCCAGACCTATTGCGCTTATCTACATTTAAGCGTAAATCTCGCTTTCTAGTCTATTACTGACACTTTAGTAACCTTATTTCTTGAGGGGTAATTATGCTTAAAGCTTTAACTACTAAGTTTTTTATTTTTGCTTTTTTGATTAATGTATTTTTTGCAAGCACAATTTTTAATAATACAAATTATGCTTACGCTGCGGCTGGAAAAAAAGCAAAAAAGCAAGAAGCTGCTCAAGAAGAAACAGTAAAAGGTGCTAAGAAAAAGGATAAGAAAAAAAAGAAAAACGAAGAAAAATCAAAAAAATCTGAAGGCCAGTCAGAACCAAGCAAAAAGAAAGAAAAGAAGAAGAAAAATAAAACTAAGGATAGCTAGTTCCGCCTAAGCTAGCTTCGCTTGCTGCGGTTCTCTCAATTGAGGTCTGTACTATGCTGATACTAGTAATTTATTGATGATACCTTTTTATTGGAAAAACTTTAACAAATCATTATAATCGGAGTGTGAAAAATTCAGAAGAAGTATTAATAATATTTCAAGCCTTCATACAGTCTCTAGCACATAAAATTCGCACTCCTCTATCAATAATTTATAATGAACTCAGTACACTTGAAGATTCTCTTCAGAGGGAAGTTTTTGAACTTACAACAAAACAATGTAAGTCTATTGCTGATATTTTAAAAGAAGTATCTGACTTACAATTTAAGAATCAAAATCTTCAAAACTTAAATTTGCAAAATTTGCTTAGTGAGTTTTTCCCAGTAATTGTAGCAAGCGTTGATAATATAAAAATTATTGCTGATCCTTATCTATTAAAATCAACTTTTAAGAATTTAAGCCAAGTATTTGGTAAACAGTCAAATGTAAAGCTTGATGCGAATTCAAACTCGTTTTTAGTTACTATTATTAGTGAAAATGAGATCAGCTCGAAATATCCAGGAACTTACTCATCTTTATCCGAATATTTTTATAACAAGTGTGGAGTTACAAATCTGTCAGTTGCTATAGCAGATATTGGACTGCTTAGAATTGCAGATAAGCTTATTTTGAAAGCCGATGATACATTAAAATTGGAAATTATATTAGCAAAAGATGTCTTAAGTGAAACTTAAGACACTATCAATAATTTTATGTGAGACATTCTTATCACATGAAGCTTCAATTCCATTAATTCCTGGTGAACTATTTACTTCAATAACAATTGGGCCTTGATCGCTCTCTAAAATATCTACTCCTGCTATTTCAAGCTTTAAAGCTTTTGTTGCTTTAATTGCAATCTCTAACATTTCCTTAGAAGGATTGAAGGCTTCAGATTTTCCGCCTTGAAATAAATTTGATCTGAAGTCTCCTTCTTTTGCTATTCTACGAACAGCTCCTAAACATTCTCCTCTGACAACTAAAAATCGCAAGTCACACACTTTTTTTAGTGGTATAAATTCTTGTAATAAAACAATTGAATTTAAACTATGTAAAGCCTCTACACATGACTTTAAAGAGCTAACGGAATCTACTTTCATTACTCCAGTTCCCTTTGTTCCTTGTGGAAGCTTTAAAATCCATGGGGGACCAGGTATTTGCTCAATTATATCTGAGAATTCAGTGTCGATTGATAGCAACGCAGTTGCTGGTATCTGTATTCCATTTTGTTGCAAGATTTGAAGGCTTAAGAATTTTTTTCTAGCGAGATATAGAGATTCTAAAGAATTAATGCATTTTATTCCAAGATTTTCTAGTTGCTGTAAACTATGTAATGCAATATCAGGAGTAACGCTTCCCATTCTTGTAAGTACTAAATCAGGTAGATCTGAAATCTTTTTGCCTTCTAAATAAATACTATTTTCAGAAGTGGAACTGTTTTTAAGCAACAAATTGAGTTTTAAAGGGCTAACAATCTTTGCATCGTGTCCTTTTGAAAGAGCAGCTTTCAATATACTTGTGCTAGTTGTAGAATTATTTAGCTGGGTTAATACCCAGATTTTTAGAGACTTCATTTCGGTTCTCCAATTTTTCCTAAGTGGCAAAATCTAGTTCCAGGAGTTGCAACAGGATTAGCAGCTTTTCCAATTACAATCCCGGAATATGGAGCTGAGTATTGGCTATGAATATTTCCAAATGGATCCAGTGTTTTTGCTAAAACTTGTTTAGATTCAACTTTGTCAGCTAAATTGAAGTTAATTTCTAATACTCCACCACTATTGGTTCTAAGCCAATCAGATGACTTACATACAACAGGTTTACGTGATTGATTGATTTTGCCAGAGAGCATTTTCAGTAGATACAAAATATTTTTTAATCCGAGTTCTCCTTCAAAAACCATTTTTCCTTGAAAAACGCTTGGGTTTCCTGCTTCTAAAGTAATTGCAGGAATATTTTTTCTTCCTGCTGCGCCTCTTAAGGTTCCATCTCCTCCTTTGCCATGAAGAATTATTTCTGGACTAACTGCTTCAGCAAGACTTCTTGCATTTCTATCTTTTAAATCCACTCGAACATACATTGTGTTTAGACGGCCTTCACTTGCTGTATGAATATCAACTAGATAGTTACAAGCAGGTAGAAATGTTTTTACGAAGGCATGAGTGTACTGTTCTGCTGGCACTCCATTCGGACTTCCTGGAAAGACATGATTCAGATCGACTCCATCAGAAAAAAACCTTTCACCTATATTAAATCCAGGAATATTAACAACTGGTGCACATATTATACTTCCTTTTAAGTTCGAAAGATCTAACTCAGCTAAGGTTTTTTGAATAATTTTGATCCCATTTAACTCATTTCCATGAACAGCGGCAGAAATTCCTAAACAAGGCCCTGGCTTTAAACCTCGTGCGACAATAAATGGAACATTAACAGCTTGGCCTAAAGAATCTTCATATAATGGAAGAAAGAAATCTGAGCGCTTTCCTTTTTGAAAGTCAGAAATATCAATTGAGGGAAATTTCTTTTTTTTATTCAATTCAAAATATCCTTTTTAAAAGATAATTTCTTCTAGAAAGTTTTGATCGTTGTTTAGTGAGCGAAACAGCTTATGTCTAAACTTACCTTTTTTATTGATTAGGTTTCCAGCCATTTTGTCAATTGCAATTGTAGCTAGAACACTTTGAATAAAAGCTTTGATTAAATCATCAAGTCCTAATCCTAAAATGTTAAAATCTTTTCTATCGGCTAACAATAGCCGATTAGTTTCTCTACTCCAACTGTCATTACCATGATTAACAGATAAGTTTGTTCCTAACATATCCCAAGAAGATATGGATTCATCAAGAACGTCAGCTAGCGGAACTCTTGTGCGTCTGCCGTAAACTGCCAATGGCCGAAATCCTTCAACACCAGAAGATATCATCATTCTTAAATCTGCAACAAAAATTTCTGAATGTTTGTTTGGGACAGTTCCAACATGATAAAAAATGCCATGGCTACCATTAGAACTCCATTTATAATTTCCAACCAAGGCTTGAACGATAAACAAGTTATATTCATGATCTTGATCCATAAACTCATCAAGTTCTTTTTCGGATGTAATTGTGTATACACCTTGTCCGGCATTACTATACGGAACCTTGATAACTGCATAACCTCCTAAACTTTTTACGTATAAGGGCACTTCATGTTTGCCAACATTACGAATAGTTTCAGGAGAGATGATTGCTAAACCCGAGTTTTTTAATTCAGCATTGAATAGCTCGTAAGCGATGGCAGCTAGTTGCTTATTTCTTCCTCCAGCTAGGCACCCAAGGATTGGATTAATAATAAACGTTTTAGTATCTAGAGGAATTCTGTTCCATGGTTTTTGTGTTACATACCTTATAGCGCCTTTGATTGGTACCCAGACACCAGACTTATAAATTTGCATTACTCCATCTTCAAATCTAACAACAGGATTTTTGCTCTGGTTTTCAAATGGGGCTAAGAGGATTGGTTTATCAAAATAGTCTGCCATGGCAGCTGCATATCCAGAGGCTTCCATGTAGTTTTTATCATAAACAACAGCTAGCTCACCTTGCTTACATTTAGATGATTTAAGCCCGGGAGCAAAAGTATGCTCAACTAGTTCGCTATAGCCACCTAACTCTTTGTATTCAGTGAAAAGAGGCATGGATTTTTGACCTGATGGTGAAGAGTTAGTCTCTATAACTAACATTTGGCGATTACCAGTAGACGTTGTTACATAAAACAAGTCTGTTCCTGCCCACCTTAAATATTTAGCTTGGTAGTTTAAGAGTTCTTCTAAAGTTTGTTGAGAGACTTGAGGGTTTAAATGGCAATAGCGATTTATAATTTGTGATGACTTCATCCTCATGAAGTATGAAACTAAAGGATGTATAGTAGCATTGAGAACTTTTGGATAAAAATGTTTGTCGGATTGAAAGCTATTGGGATAAATTTCTTCTACTTTCTTATCAGAGATAGATTCTATCTCAGCAGGTGCTATGGCTTGAGCGTGCTCCAATTTCAAGACTCCTTGATGAGATTAAAACTAAAAGAAAGATTTGAATACAAAAAACAAATAGTTGCTGAGCAGAATTTGTGAGCGCTTAGTTTGAGAAAAGTTGATAAAGGCATGTTCCGTAGAGGATTTTTTGCACAAAATGGTGCTATACCTAACACCCATAAAATAGCATATATCACTTTTATTTAAAACTTTCCTAGCTAGCATTTTTAATGCTAGATGTTGAAACATTTCTAAAAAAATCAGGTATTTGGTTTGGTGGTTTTAAGTATGATTTTTCTAATAAAGTGTTTACTAAATCGATATCGTCAATCCCAACCTTCCCTACAAATAGCGGGTCTGGGTTCTTTCCGCTTCTAAAATATTTTTTTACTCTTTTATAACCATCTAAATAAACGTGATCCTTTGTGAATCCACCTCCACGGGCTGTTCGTTTTACTGTTTCAAAAGAATCTGCATGATCTATTCCATAATCTCTAAGCATGTCATAAATAGCATTAAGGCTAAAGCCATTTAGAAGCGCGTCAACTGCCAGAGTTCTTGCAGCATATCTTCTAAATGAGGTTGAGCATGATGTACCGGTCAATTTTTCTGCGTTTAAAGCTAAACCCTCTTCTGTATTGATATAGCCAGTTAAACCTGTACCAAAGATATCAACTGGTTGTTTTAATCCATTGTCTCTTCTAAGAGCATGTACTTTTACTTCATGTATTGGCAGCCTTTGTATTTCATTTGCAGAAAACATTCTTTTGCTGGAAATAGAAACCATTCCACCACCATCAAAATCCTCTCTTCCAGAAACGAAAGTTTGCCTACATGTATCTGAAAGTACAACGATCCAGTTTTTTAGGTTTAACTCAATAAAAGCTTTTTCTAAGGCATCTTTTAATTCCTGTGCTGTATGAGTTTCTTGATGTTGTTCAGGTTCAAAACTTATAAGAATTCGCATTGCTACATTTAAGTTATGCTGAGTAGGTCTTCCATAAGCCTCAACGCTTGCTTCAGAAAATTTATCAGGATCTCCTCTATAATCTAATAAAGTTAATTGTTTTTTTATATCAGCTACTTTGTTTTCTAAAATAGTTTGTAACTCGGGGATTTGAGCTGGTATTTGAATTTTATTAACTTCATCGCGTATTGAATTGATATCAACACTAATTTCTTTATAAATAAAATCAAAAACTGAAAACTTTAAATTAGTATTTTTTGTAAATTCAAAATACAAATCTTCACCATTTAGAGGATTTATATACGAAAAAAGATTTATTCCGTCGCTTGCCTTTCTAAGGGCTTTAGAGGTTTCACTATATAGGTTCAATATTTCATTCATTTTTTGTACTTCAATAAATACTGATATCTAAAAACTAATACATTAAAGCTGTTTATGGTATACGGTATTGTACTTGAGAATATTGAAATTTAACCGGTGACGGGATCTGATAAGCCAATATGGTCAATTACCAGCCTTAAAATCAGCCAAAGTAGATTAGATTTTACAATAGGTATAATTTTTGGAAACTTTTTTTGCTTACTTTCGACTTTAAATTGAATTAATAAAAATTCTCAAAATTATAATGAAGAGGTCGAATGGCTCAAGTTCTCTTAGTTGAGAATGAACAGGAGTTGGTGCTAAGCCTACTTAGGGTATTAAAATCTCAAGAAATTAAAGCAAAGTTCAGCGCTGTAACATCTGCAAATAAAGCGATCGAATTAGTTCAAAAATCACCACCTGAAGTTATTATTCTAGATTTGTGCTTAGATGAAAGCATAGGAGTAGAAAGCGGTTTTTCTGTGTTAAAGCAAGTTCAAGAAATTGATACTAGCATTAGAGTAATTGTACTGACTGGGCATGGAAACAGTGAATATGGCATTAGATCACTAAGCCTTGGTGCCGCAAGCTTTCTTGAAAAACCAGCAGAAATTTCTCAACTAAAAGCTTTAATTGAAGACGGTATCTATCAAGCAAAATTGAGGCGTGAATTTTTAAAGCAAAAAAAAATAGTTCAAGACAAAACTATTTCTCAGTTCATAGGAAATTCAACTTTAATTTCCAAAATAAAAGAGGATATAGTTTTTGCAGCCGCAAATGATCAGCCTGTCTTAATTCTTGGCGAAACAGGTACTGGCAAAGGTTTGTGCGCAAAGCTGATTCATGAGCTTAGCAGAAGAAAAACTCAAGAGCTCGTTTCGTATCAACCAAGTTCTGTAGGCCATGATTTAGTTAATAGTGAACTTTTTGGACATAAAGCAGGTTCATTTACTGGCGCTGATTTTGATAGACAAGGCTTAATTGCAAGAGCAAACAAGGGTAGTCTTTTTTTAGATGAAGTTGATAATCTTCCTTTAAACACGCAGGTTTTATTATTAACCGTATTGCAAGATAAAAGTTTTCGTTCGGTAGGGGATGACGAAGTAAAGCTTTCAGACTTTCGTTTAATCACTGCCAGCAATGCAGAAATCGAAAACAAAATTACTAGTAAAGAATTTCGTTTAGATTTGTACCATAGAATTTCACAGATTGTGATTTTTCTGCCGCCACTTAAAGAGCGAATAGATGATATTCCTTATTTAGTAGATTTTTTTCTTAACAAGCTTTATCAGGAAAAAGGTCTAAAAGTACTTTCTTGTGATAAAAATGTGATGAATTATTTAAAAACACTGCTCTGGCCAGGTAATGTCAGACAGCTTGAAGCAGTTGTTACAAATGCAGCTTTTCGGGCAGCCTATGATTGTAGGGAGATTGTTTTATGAAAAGATTTAAACTTGATTAATGAACAAAAAGCTTGCCCAAAAAATTTTAATGAACTTATTAAAAACTATAAAGTTCAGATAATCAATGAAGCATTATCAAGAAATAACAACAATCAATCAAAAGCAGCAAAAGAGATTGGTTTAGATCGCTCAACATTACGCAGACTTATTTCCAACTAGTGCTTTTTATCTAGAAAACTTTCTAAGTTAAGCTTTAAGTGATTCCAACTTTCAACACCCAAACTGTCCTCATCTATTATTACATGATGCTTTAAGCCAGATATCTTAGCTTGAGCATTTATTTCAATTAAATTCCAACTTACTAAATCTTTTTTTTCTACCCATGCTTTCAACTGTGAGAAAGAGACTAAAGAATCTTTTGGATCGATAGCCAAGAGCGTAGGGATTTTAGAAAGTATTTGAATATGGTTAATATTTTGTGTTTTATCCTCTAGATCTAAGAGAGCTGAGTAAGTATCAAAAGATGTAAAATTATTTGCACGATATTTTTTTGGGGTGAAAGCTGGCAGGGATAAATCAAAATGTTTAAGCCAGAGCAAAGGGTAAAGTAAATTAGCAAAATATTTTATTTCTATTGCTGGTGCAAGCAAAATTAATTTATCAATTTTAAGAGTTGGGTATGTATCAGTAAAATGCACTGCTAGTGAGCCACCCATAGAAAACCCAAGCAGAACAATAGACTCTAAGTTTTCTTGATTAGCTAAACACCAAGCAGTTCTAATTTGTTCTAACCATTTTTTTGTACTGCCCCCGTGAATACTTTCGCCAGAATGTCCAATTAGAGAAACTCTTAAGGTTATATAACCAATTTTATTTAATACTTGGGATATATCTGCCATTGTTTCTGGTGCTTGATTCAGCCCATGAATTACAATGGCTGTGCCGCGAGGTTTGCCATAAGTTGATATATTTTTCTTAATTCTATTTTGGTAAGGCGTATCATTGCAAAAATTATTTGATACTAAGATTTCTGCAAAACAAATGTTTTGGCAAAAAAAAGATAATAACAATAAAAAACAAAAGAATTTTAAGCGTGAAAAATTATACATGTACGAAGATTTTTACTTTTCTTCAACAAACTCCCATGATTCATCATTTTTCACAATAACTGGAGAGTTTAAAGGCCTAACAGCAGATAGCTGCCAAATTCTCCAGATAAGATCTCCATCTAAAATTATATCATCAGGTAGTATCTTTTTTCCATCAAATGCAAATAAAGGTCTTGAAAGACGCATTCCAGGCACTAAAACAGAAAGAGGAACTTTTACTTCATTTTCATTTACTGCAGATTCTCTGTTTCTCTTTGCACGTTTAAGTAGTCTAGGGTTCTCTCTTATTCTTTTTGGTAATAAGCAGGCTGATTGTTTTGCAACTATTGCTTCTGAAAGAAACTTAATTATACAACCCCATACTTGTGGATGGATTTCTTTTAAAGAACCGCTTTTAAACCTTTTCATTAAGTGGTAGGCAGAGCGGGAGTTCCAGCTTCCAGATTGATAGCAAACTCTATCTGTAAGATCGGCTGTCATTACAATTGAAGCTGCAATCGCAAGTTCGTCTTCACCAACTGGCTCTTCATCACCAATATATCTACCTATGGTAGCAATTAACTTGCTTAATTCTGAGTTGCCCAATTCAGTTGCGACTTTCATGGCACTATCTTTTATTTTACTACATAAGTCCTTTTTTAGGATTTTTTTATCTGACCTATCGTATGATTTTTTTAGTAACTCAGGTTCAATACTAGAAAATGACCAAGCAAATAGATAACTAGCTGCCTGAATATTTCTTAAAGTATTTTCACTTAAATCTAAAGGCTTGCTAATTTTGTTTGAAATTAAAGCTACTCGATATAGATGCATTCTTCCCCATTTTGCAGAGTCAGCTAACATGCTCTTTATC
>JAGRAS010000140.1 GCA_020434465.1 Bdellovibrionales bacterium
GACTGGTGTTTGGTGATATAATCTTCCAAGTACCAGTGTAAGGTTTAAATTTTCCTACAGGAGTTTGTATTTTTGGCTTAGCAAAAGCAAAAGAATTAAAAAGGCATATGAAAAATACCAAAAACGTAAAATTTCTAATGAAAACTTTAGTCATAAATCTACGTATTTCTTGAAACTTAAAAACTTAGAATCTCACAAAGGAAATTCCTTGTCTAGAAAAGCTCAATAAAAAAGGCTATCTTCTGTGTAATGCAGGTAAGTTTGCTAAAGCTTCTTTATATACATCTTTTTTAATAGCAGGATCTTCGATGCAAACTCCTAAATCTTTAAGTAAACCGTCAGCGATATCATAAATCCAGCCATGAATACATAAGGAAGAATTCTTTGACCATGCATCTTTTACAATACTTGAAGAGCATACATTCATTGCTTGCTCAATTACATTCAATTCACATAAGGCATTAGCTTTCTGCTCGTCAGATATTTTTTCAAGTAAGTCACTATGTTTATATTTTATATCAACAATATGTCCGACCCAATTTTCTATTAGTCCAAACCTACTTTCTTCTAAAGCTGCAACTACACCACCACAGCCATAGTGGCCACATACTATAATATGTTTGATTTTTAGTACTTCAACTGCAAACTGCATTACAGATAAACAATTCAAGTCACTATGAACAACTACATTAGCAACGTTTCTATGAACAAAAAGCTCCCCTGGTAACAGACCAACTATTTGATTTGCTGGTACACGACTATCAGAGCAACCTATCCAAAGAATCTCTGGTAACTGTTGCTTAGAAAGCTCAGAAAAGAAATTTGGGTCTTTTTCGGTAACTCTGGAAACCCAAGCTTGATTATTATCTAATAAACGTTTTAATTTTCTCATTTAATCTCTGCAAATAATGTTTTCTAAGTATTCAAGATATAAATAATTACCTCAAAATTTAAAAAAACACTAATTCTAACCAAGCTTAGGTAGAAAAAAGCCTGTTATGAATCGAATATAGCCTATATGCTATTGGCCAAGAGCTATGAGTTTTTTAGATCTAAAACACCTTACTGTTTTTATTGCCTTTATTTTAGTTGCTTTGGCAGCTGACCGTGTAGGCAAGTTTGTGACTCGATTTGGCTTTCCACAACTGAGTGGGCTGATTTTAACCGGATTGCTTGCAAGCCCACATATTTTTTCGTTTATCAAACATGAAGATATAGAAGCCCTTCGATTCATCGATCTAATCGCTTTGCCGTTTATTGCTTTTGCTGCTGGAGCTGAAGTTCACTTAGCCGAACTCAAACGTAAATTTAAGACTATTATTTTGGTAATTTTTTCGATTGTAGCAATTATTCTTAGTGTCGGAACTTTTAGTTTTACTAGTCTCTCAGATAGCATTCCATTTTTAGCTGGTCGTGACAGCTCTTTTGTTTGGGCAATTTCACTTTTGGGAGCTTGTATTATGATTGCTAAGTCCCCATCTTCTTTAGTAGCAATCATAAAAGAATTACGAGGCCAAGGTTCATTTGTGCAAACTGCACTTGGCGCAACAGTATTAATGGATGCTGTTGTGATTGTGCTTTTTGCTGTTTGCATTTCCGCAAGTAACATCATTTTTGAGGGAAGCTTATTTGACTTCTCTCACCTACTCTTATTATTAGCTGAAATCATTTATGCGGCAATTTCTGGAATTGTAATTGCTTGGGTACTTTCTAGAGTTTTAAGATTAAACTTCAGTGTGAAAGTTAAAGCAGCATTGCTAGTGCTAATTTCTTATCTTATTTCGTATACAGCATCAATTGCAGCAAATCATCACTTACCAATTATTCCAATAAAGCCTTTTTCAGAGCCATTATTGGTTTGCATGGTTGCAGGTTTTTTAGTTGCAAATTTTAGCCGTTATTCGACAGAGTTTAAAAACTTAATCGAAGATCTTTCAGAACCTATTTTTATGCTTTTCTTTACTGCCCTTGGAGCAAGTTTAGATATTAGCTTCTTAAAAGACATTTGGGATGTGGCTCTATTATTAGCTGGAATTAGATTAGTTTCGATGATCTTTGCTTGCTATATTGGAGGGACCGTTTCTGGACTTAGCCAAAAGCATAGTAGAGTTCTTGGGTTTGCCTTCATTACACAGGCTGGCATTAGCATAAGCTTAGCTAAAGAAGTTGAATTTTCCTACCCTGGATGGGGCAGCGAATTTGCAACTTTGATGGTTGGTATTATTGTTATAAATACAATGATAGGACCTTGGTTTACTAAATTTGCAATTCAATTGGTAGGAGAAGCCCATTCCAGAAGTAAAAGCAAACACTCAAGAGCAAGGAAAGTTGTAATTTTTGGCGTCGAAAACCACTCTTTAGCCCTAGCAAGAACCTTACAAGAGCATCACTGGAAAGTAATCCTTGCAGATACTAAAGAACTGGGTCTTGAGGCACGAGAATTAGAAAAAGAGTTCAGTTTCTTTCTTTTAAAAAATCTATCGCTCGAAGAGATTACCAAAACTGGAGCTGGACAGGTTGATACAATTGTTTGCTTACTAGACACAGACTCAAATTATAAGATCTGTAATTTAGCTTATGAACATTTTGGAACTGAACATTTAATTGCCAGAATACCTGATGGGCTTGAGACTTCTAAGTTTTACCAGCTAGGAGTTATGGTGATTGAACCAGGAAGCGCGATGTTAAATCTTTTAGATCACTGTATCCGCTCACCTTCTGCATTAAGCCTTGTACTTGGGCAAGATAAAAATCATGATATCATTGAAGTTGAAGTTAGTAATCCTGACATAGTTGGGCTTGCAATTAGGGACTTAAGTCTTCCAAGCGATGTGATAGTATTATCTGTAAAACGAGGTAAACAGTTAATTTTTACTCACGGTTATACCAGGTTTAAACTCAGAGATGAGGTCACTTTGGTAGGTAGTAATAAATCATTAACAGAAATCTGTGATAGATTTGATATATACACCTCTTATTGATTTGCCGGAGGTAAATCAATAAGAGGTGTATCGAGCCAAAACTAGCGAAGCTAGCTTAGGCTTAAAATAGTCCTCGACAATAGAAATTACCTTTTTTTAGAAATTGAAAACTTAATAGGCTAGCGCCTGCTCTTGATCATAGGGCAAAATGAAAATAGCTGGAATTGTAAGCTTTCCAGTTTTGCTAGCCCTAGACTCTAAAAAAAGTTTAGCTGAATAGTAAACAAGCTTTGCGAAATCACTTGCTGAAACTGCTGGTGATTGCAAGCTATAATTATCGATAATCCAATTGATATATTCAATGTCACCATTTTTTTGTTTTTCCATGCCAACCCTTGAACAATTGCCGTAATCTGTTTCAATAAGTTCTAATAAAATCTTCCTCACTTCCTCATCTCTATCTTTAAAAAAATCCTTCTTCTCCACCGCAAAGGTAAATCCTAATTGAGCCTTGAATGCCATATAAAAATTATGCGCGGTGTTATGTGCAGAGTCATAAAAATTCATATCTACCGTCCCCTCTTTTATTTGGACAAAGTGAACACCTCTTAATTGTAGATCTCTTGTAGCAAGCCTAAGCAGGCCTTCCATATTATGTTTAACAGCAGGATCCACTCCTTGCACCGGATTAGCACGCTGGGAAGCAATAGCTGTTTTTATCGAAATAAATGAGTTACGTTCACTAAACTCAGGCAAAAACTCCTGAACTAAATTTACAAATGGGTTTATATAGTTTTCAACTGCCAAAGAATTATGCCGGATATCAAGATTAGAGAAGTGACAAAATTGAGCTTCAGGGACAGCAGAAGAAAATCCATTATTGTATGCTAAATGAAAACACCAATCACTGGGGAAACCATCCAATTTTCTTCTTACTTCTTTTGAAAAGTGTTTAGAGATTGGATTGCAATCTATAAATCCAAGCAAATAAGCATCTTTGCCAATATAGGAAAGTGCTTCTTTTAAAACTGTATAACTAAACTCACAGGGGGATACAAATACATACTCAGAATTTTTAGCAAACTCATAGGCTAATGCAAACCCATGAGAAGGCTTATAAAACTCATTTCCATATCTTAAATAAACTTGGTGTGAATCATTAAGTGAATTTTCTGATGTGAAAATTAAATCTTTGGGGACTGGAGATAAAGAAACTGCTGTAGAGAGAAAAATGTCTGTTTTAAATATTTCTCTTGCTAAATTTCCACAGAAATACTCTACCTCCATCTTGCTCTCTTAACTAATTATAGCTCAAATTCAATTTCCCAACGAACAGCTTGATCAGGAGCAGCATCAGATACACCAAAAACTAGAGCTAATCCGTACTTAACCTTACCCCACAGTTTGCCGTATACCGCTGGTCCAACAGCATGCTCTTGCTCATCCCAAGTTGGAATGTCGTTTACACGTCCAAACTCTGCAAAATATTCAAAGCCAGGTTCGAAAGCTTCATCTAATCTATACTTTGACTTCCAAGCTAACCCTGCTTCAAACATTCCACCGTGATTAAAAATATCTCTTTCAAGTATTAAATTTGTAGTATGCAAAGTTTTCCCAACCTCTTTTTCAAGCAAAGCTTTAGTTTCAATTTTGTATTCTTCGTCAAAAGCATATTCAAATTCTAAATATGCACCTGCATCAAGCCAATACTCACCTTGCTCTGTTAGCTGATAACGAGTTTCAACAGCAATAGCCTCTAATTCTGTTTCGCTTTCTTCATGTTCAGTTTCAGCATAAAACTCAAATGCAAAGCGATCACTTGGCGCATATCCGACTCCAAATTTTTGTATATGCTTATCTTCTCCATCATCATGAAATTCGCTAACTCCTCTAGCTTCAATCTCAACTTCACCCTCTTCAACTATTGGCGAATATATTTTATCGATTGCAAAAGCTTTTATTGGATATAAAGGTGGAATTAAACCTATAAAGGTAAAAAGTAGTAGTATTTTACTTATTCGATACATGTTTTCTCCTTATAACATATGAAATTTCAGCAAGTTATCTTGCTTGATATAGCTAACTTAAGCTCGAGTTATATTAACTGAGATGGGTTATTCCATATAAAATCGGATAAGGCAAGTGATTATATAATATATCTAGAAAAATAAATTATAGAAGCCAAGCCTGGTTAGCGTAGCTAGCTTAGGAGGAGTTAGATAAGATATTGGTTATAAAAATGCAAAGAACTATTCACATCATATTAGCTCTTACCTTTCTTAGTTATGTCTACTGCTTTGCAGTAAATATTCCAAACGCAGATGATTTTGGAATGTACTTCGATACACTTTTT
>JAGRAS010000141.1 GCA_020434465.1 Bdellovibrionales bacterium
ACTAACAATCTCCTCTAAATGTTCAAAAGGCCTATATTGAGTGCTTATTTCAAGCTCAGCTTCATTATTATCTTCATCCATAAATTCAGGGAATTCTGGAATTCTTTGCTTTACCCCCTCGATTGCAATCAATAGTTTTTTATTAGTTTTAAATAGGGTTTCTTGATCATAGGAAATTTTATGCAAAATTTTTGTAAGTTCTTTTAGCTCAGCTAGTCCTACTTTAAATAATGTTCTTAAGCCCAAACTCTTATAAATATCTTTTGAGTCAAAGTTTCCCTTACTTAAGATGGCTTCGAGCCCAATATTAAGAATCCCCTTAACTTTTCTTGAAGTCTCAAAAACAAGCTGATTATCAGAAAAATCAATATTCCATGAAACTATTGCTGAATTCATTAAGAGGCTTAGTTCAGCAGCGATGTTATCTTGTTGGTCAACTTCTGCAATGAATTCTGTTAAAGGATTTAAAATTTTTGGATTGTAGATTAGTGGACTAAGAATAGGAATGTCTTTAATAGGAGTACACAATTCCTTTTTTATTAATACTAAAGCTTTACTCAGGGATAATGGGCTGCAAATTTCATTAGCTAGTTCAACTTCAGGCACTCCTTCTGCCGCCAGACGTTTAATTTTATCTTGAAAACCTTCTTCTTCTAATTGTGAGAGAGTAGTGGTAGTTCTTAATGCAAGTAGTTGATAAAATAAATCTGCACTAGTTTCAAATATTAATGCTAGCAGTCGTGAAAGATAAAATTTTCTTTCTTCTGTGTCTGCGCTAACCTTAATCCAAGAATACCCCTTATCAGGAGTAAAGTATTCAGTATCTGGTGGAGAATCTGTTGGCTCCTCAAAACTTATTGCGTCAACATGTTTTGAAATAAAATAAGCTATTATTTTCAAATCGATTACAGCTGCAATTTTTTGCAAAATTTCTAAACTGTCTGCTTCATCTGGGAGTGATAACCAAGTCCAGAAATTGTCTTCATTTATTTGATCTTTTCCCCAAAGATCAAGATCAAGAATTATCTTGCGATGCTCTGGCGAAGCCATTTCAAAAAGATCAATTGAACTTTCAACTCCAGCATCTTTTATAAGCATATAAACAGTTTGAGCAGGTAAAGTTCTTACAAGCGATTCAGGTGATTTCGATTTAAGAATCTCATTTTTAAGTGCTTTTATAGAAAAAGAAGCAGCTACAGTTTTATTGATCTGTTGGGAATCGCTTTGCATGTTAAGATCTTATTTTTTCTTAGGCGCAAATACAATGTAAATCTGGCGACCTCTTGGTGGTGACTGATCATCAACTTCTGCAACATCATGTAATGCCTCAGTAACTTCAGCTAGCTTTTCAAGACCAAGATCAAGATACATTGCTTCTCTACCTTTAAATCTCATTGAAAATTTTACTTTGTCACCTTCTTCTAGAAATCCTCGAGCCTTCTTTAATTTCGTTTCTAAGTCACCAACATCAGTCCTGTATCTTATGCGTATTTCTTTGATAGTTTGTTCTGATCTTTTTTTCTTTGCTTCTGCTTCTTTCTTTTGTTCTCTATACTTAAACTTTCCATAATCCATTAGTTTACAAACTGGAGGTCTTGCATTTGGGGCAACCTCAACCAGATCTAAACCTTCGGCTTCTGCTCTATTTAATGCTGCTGAAAGAGAAACGATTTCTTGGTCCCCATCTTCAGTAACTAGGCGGATTTCTCTAGCGGTTATCCTTCTGTTAATCCTATGTTGTTCTTCAGTTTCAAATCTCTTTCGGGGCCTGTTATCGCCACCGCTTTTAGGAAAGGAACTCAAATATATTTCTCCAGTAGTTAATACAAATTGCTCGTCTGGCTATTGTTGCCCCAAATATACAAATAAATCAAGTAGATCAGTGTTGGCTAGTCTTAAGTCTTTTTATCTAGTTTTATAAGATCATTAAATTCGACAAGAAAAAGCCTCTATAGTATTCTCAATAAAGTTCAGGAGTTATTAATGCAGCCAAAAGTCGATAAACTGCAAACATTAAAGGCACTTAAGGATGCGCCAATCGGTATTTTTGATAGTGGCCTTGGGGGTTTAACTGTTCTTCGAGAGTTAAGAAAAGTCTTACCAAATGAAAAATACATATACCTAGGTGATACAGCCCGTACACCTTATGGTTCGAAAAGCTCGGCTACAGTTTTAAGATACGCCGCTGAATGTGCAAATTATTTACTTGAACAAAGAATTAAACTTTTAGTTGTTGCTTGTAATACCGCATCAGCAATTGCCTTGCGTGTATTGGATGAGGAATGCATTTGCCCTGTGATTGGAACAATTGATGGTACGGTATCAAGAGCTCTTAAGTATAGTATTTCTGAAACTATTGGTGTAATTGGCACAACTGCAACAATAAGTAGTGGTGTTTATCAAAGAGAAATTGAAAAAAATGCGCCCAAGGCAAATGTGTATTCTGCAGCTTGCCCTTTATTTGTTCCTTTAGTTGAACAAGGAATGTTGTCGGGTGAGATAGTTTCTAAAATTGTTGAGCATCATTTAAAAGAACTTAAAGCCAGCGATATTGATACCTTAATTTTAGGCTGCACTCATTATCCCCTTTTGCTTGGCGCTTTAAATGAATACTTTGGAGCAAATGTAGAGTTAATCGAGTGTTCAAAATCAATAGCTCTGGATGTATTTAAACTTCTAAAGCAAGCTGATGCACTTAACCCGTCTGCAATTGGAGATGAGCGATACTTTGTTACTGATGATGTTAGCCGCTTTAATACTTTTGCTAGTTTGTTTTTAGATACTTCGTCAGTAGATGCTGTGCATGTTGAAGAGCTTCCAAGTGAAGGTCTAAGAAGTATTTAGTGTAATTCATTCTATTAAGCTGACTTGTCTGTAGCACTAGAATTATCGAAACGATCTTTTGCCTCAGGTGAATCTTTTTTCTTTAGATAACCTAGTTTTTTTGTAGAGCTATATGCTTGTGCATCTGAGACAGAGTGTTCTAAGGCTTTGGTTTTTAAATCTGCATTAATATGAGCTTGTCCCCATGTTTCTCCGTTTAAAATCTCAAGTATTCTAAATGCATCATAAGCAGGTGATCTTGTGAAATTTATAATCACATCATTGGAACGAGTCGAGCTTGGTCCTGAGGTGAACGAAAAACCGCTTTGTGAACAGATAAAAAAGAAATTTAAGTTGGATCCTTTTTCTGCTTTTTGCATTCGGTTGGTGCAGACATCTCTAAAACCTCCTTGATGGCAAGGTGTGGCAACAATAAAAGCATCGACATTTAAACCATCTAATTTGGAAATAAATTCAGCTGGATCCAGCATTCCTCGGCTTCCCAAAATAGTTTTGTTAAGATTACCATGTGCTGGAAGGTATATGAGGAAAGCAATTTTCTTTTCAGCAAATTCTTTTTTATAGATTTTTATAGTTTCTGCAATATCATTTTCTGGATGTGTAGATACTATAAAAGGCGCGGCAACAACTTTGTTTTTCCCTAAAGAATGTTCCAGGAGAATTCTTTCTAAAATACGATCAGGTACACAAGCAGTACTAAACCTGTCATAAATATCAGGGCATAAACGAATTAAAACTACAGAATCGTAATCACTAAGGGAAAGCTCTGAAAATTCCTCGATATTTTCAGGTTTCTTTTCCAGTTCATAGTCTTCAAGCATCTTCTCCAGAAACTCTGGAATTCTAGATGTTCTATCTTCTAAGTTCGCATTACTGTTCGTGCCTGCAAAGAATGCCCAGTGGCCATATCCGGCACTTGTTGGCGGGTCATTTAAAAGTATGTTTGTATTGATCGTAATCAAGCAGTCATGATTCTCAACATCGCGTAAAACAAAAATGGGTCTACTATCTATCGCTGAGGGTTCGGCAATTTCAACCTTGAATCTTCTGAGTTTTCCTTTGTATTCGTAATCATAAAAAATAGGCGATGCATCACCAAGGTGTTTGTTGGTGGTCAAAAGTACAAAGTGTTGGTCTATTTTAACTACTTGGGCAATTGTTCTTAGCCCCGGATCTCTTAAATTATATATTCGTGAATCTCTGGGTACTTCATCTTTAATTTGAAAGAAATCTTTAACTCTACCATGAGTGAGTTGTGCAAGGCCTGATCCTACTGTGTTGTTTAGATCTTGTGTGTAAAGATCAAGGTGTCGTCCTAGATCGTCTGCACTGATCTTTAAAATTACATCCTCTTCAAGCTTATTTAAACCTGCAAGTAAAATCAGTTTATGTTCAATACTTGCTAGCTCATATAATGCCAAGAGTGCTTTACAAGCGTAACTTGCCGCTTCAATGCATGCTTCTATCCTTTCAGTTTTACCTGAGGTAATTTCAAGGAAATTTTCTAATGAATTGTTGGCAAAATTTTCTAAATGAATTTTAGTTTGTTCTTCGATACTTTCATCTAACTTGCCAGATAACATAATCTGAAGTTTATAAAGTCTCATCCATCTTAAAAGATCAGAAAAATTTTCAACTTTTAAATCTCTGAGAATTTCTGGAATAGCATTTATTAAGCTTGTTTTCTCGCTAAGTGCATCATTTATAACGTCTGAAAATTTATTATAAATTCGCTCAGACAACCTTGCTAATTCCTTTTCCATTGACGCAATAAATTGATGGGCTCTTTCCTTGTAGTCTTGAGGTATAGCTTCTACTTTTTGTTCTTCTTCATCTGGTGTTGGAAACTCTTCAGGGCAAGCGCCAGAGTTAAAACCAGGGTTAAAGCCAGGGGCGGGCGGAAGAGGTTCTAGTTCGTTTTCATCTCCATTGACTCTTCGATTTAAAGCTGCCGCAAGATTTATACCTCTTAAAGATTCAATTAAATCAAGAGTTGAAGGATCGAGAAAAGATTTAATACGAAAATATTCAAGATCCATTCGTGGATAAAGTCGTTTCAAAATTTTAGCACTATCTAAGCTTGAAAAATCGAATTTAGGTGAAGGATGCTCTTCGGATTGAAATTCTTCAATCAAATCTTCCAAGATTTTATCTCCGGAATTAGGGGCTAAGGAATCTAAGTCAGCTTCTAGTATTTGATTTTCTTTATCTTTGAAACTGGATAATTGAGGCATTAATAATTGAGCCTCACTAGATTTAATTCTAAAATTTTTTTGGCTGGTAGGCAAAAAACTAATTAAACTCAAAAATAAAAAACTTAAATACTTTCTTGAAAGTCCTAAAGGTTGGGTTTTAAGCAATCGGGAGGTTTCACTCGCAGAGCGCGTGTGAAAATCTGAAGGGCCACCGCTAACAACTTGGTC
>JAGRAS010000142.1 GCA_020434465.1 Bdellovibrionales bacterium
TTAATCGGAAACCTGAGTTTTTATCTTTTGCCATCTCAACATACTTCTTCATGTCACCGCCATCATCATGAATAGCCTGTAACATTTCTATAACTTGTTGATTAGCTCCTCCGTGTCTATGCCCCCATAAAGCTCCAATCCCTGCCGAAATACAAGCAAACATATTTGCCATACTACTTCTTACCTGTCTAACAGTAGAAGTCGAACAGTTTTGTTCGTGATCAGCATGGATAATAAGTAAAGCTTCAAGTGCCTCTACCAATTCTGGCATAGCTTCATATTTTTCACATGGGACTCCAAACATCATGTACAAAAAGTTTTCAGAATATTTTCTTGAGTTGTCTGGATAAATAAAAGGCTGTCCAATAGATTTTTTATGCGCATAAGCAGCAATAGTTGGCAGCTTAGCAATTAAACGAATGCTATTTAAATAAGTAACTTCCTCAGGACTTCCAACTTCATTTTGATAAAAAGTAGAAAGCGCGGCTACAACTGAAGATAACATCGCCATCGGATGTGCATCTTTTGGAAAACCATCAAAAAATTGTTTAACGTCTTCGTGTAAAAGTGTGTGGTTTGTGATCGCCTCTTCAAAACTTGAAAGTTCATCCTTATTTGGCAAATGACCGTTAATTAACAAAAATGAAGTTTCTAAAAAACCTCCCCTCTCTACTAGATCTTCAATCGGAATTCCCCGGTAACGTAAAATTCCTTTTTCACCATCAATAAATGTAATTGAACTTATACAACTTCCAGTATTTCCATACCCTGGATCTAAAGTGATAGCTTTTGACTGTGCACGAAGATTACTAATATCAACCCCAACCTCTCCTGTAGATCCAACCATTACCGGCAACTCCACTGTGGTTCCGTCTGGAAGTTTTAACTCTGCCGTTTGTTTGACTTCATTTTCTGTCATCGATAAGTCTCCTAAATGGAAAAATTGCTTTTTGTACTCTAAAAAATACCCTTTATAGTTTGACTCTAAAAGCTCAGGACTAAATTAATCACGGGTAATCTATTTAATAATTCTAACAACTTAAAACCTCACTTCAGGCTCTAAGTTCTGAAGATTAATCACCGAATACTCATTCGGACACTAACATGGGTACTCTGACTTTTCTACCTAAATTTGATTCCCAAAGTACAATAAGGTTCTCAGTTTTTTAAGCTTTTTTAGCATAACAATATTTCAATTTTGACCAAGAAAACTATGATAAGAAATAACACTCTGATATAACTACGCTTAATATTTATTAAAGCAAAATAAGATGAACAAAAAAGATAAAAAAATAGTTTCAAATCTGGAAATAAAGGAAGAAAAAGAAATGTTAAAATCCTTAAAAACTAATGCTTCACATTCTTCTGGTTATTCAAAATCTATTCGCAGAATAAATCCACTTGGAATGCGTGTAGTGGTAAGATTATTAAAAGACCGCAACCTAAGCGAAGGTGGGCTATATCTTCCAGAAGGCGCAAAAGAAGCTATGTCTGAGAGCTTATTAGCAGAAGTAATCGAGGTTGCTAGTGCTGTTGATATGGACACAGATGAGGAAGCTAATATTAGCGGAGTTCCGTTGGCTGCAAAAGTATTAATCCCTAAAGACTGCGGAACAAGAGTCCCATGGGATAATGAGTTAAGAATAGTAGAAACAAAAGATATTCTTGCTATCGTTAATGAAATTTCTATTACTTAGTTGCTTAATAAGTTGCATTTGAAGCTTATGTTTTGACTGATAAGTTTTCTATATTGACAGCTCAAAAACAGCCCCTCATCATCAAAATATGTCCAATGATGATGTTTATAATTCAAGTAAGTCCCAAGGAAGCATCCAAAATAGTGCTTTTTTAAATGTTGTTGATAGTTATATTCGTTACTATGCGGCTGGTTCCAGCCACACATCTAGAGCAAAGAGGTTGGATCTTGAAAAGTTTGTTGAGCATTTAACTAAATTCCATGCTCTATCAAAGTCTGAAAAACTAAAAGTTAAGCATTGGGATTATTCTGCAGTTCAAAGGTTTGTTGAAGATCTTTTAAGTGGAGGAGAAGCTCCGGCTACAGTTGCTAGAAGATTAGCTACTGTAAAACATATGGGAAGGACTCTTGCAGAAAAAGCTAGAGATTTTATTAATCCAGCAAAAGACGTGAAACCTCCATTAATTAAACCACCACGCCCAAAAGCAATTGATGAAAAAGAAGTAGAAAAAGTTCGCAAAGTAGCTTCACGTAGATTCGAAGATAAAGACTCGTTTATTAGATTAAGAAACCAGACACTTTTTGAGTTTATGCTTGATACCGGGCTTAGAGCTGATGAAGTAAGACTTTTAAAACTAAGTCAACTGGATGATAAGCTAGAATGGATTGAAAATGTAAGAACAAAAGGAAAAAGATTTAGAAATGTTTACATCACCTCTGAAATGAGACCAAAGCTAGCTTACTATTTGGAAGCACGTGACAAAAAATTAAAGCAATTTTATCAAAAGCTAAGTCCTGCAAAAAATAAGATTTTACCGGTTTTCATTAGCACCTATGGTGCAACAGCTGGAAAAGCAGAAACTTTTTTGATGGGAGCAAAAACTATTTGGCGTGCTGTTAATGAGCTAACTGCTGAAACAGCTTTACACCCTCACCTTCTTAGACACTCGTATGCATTAGATTTGTTAGAAAGCACTGGTGATTTGCGGATCGTTGCACAGGCACTTGGCCACAGTGATATAAGAACAACTATGCGTTATACTGAACGACGAGATCAAGAAATTGCCGAAGCACTTGAGGCAAGTCGAAAAAGAAAAAAGATTAGAGTTAAAAAAGCTACAAAATAGATTTTCCTACTGCAGATTCTAATAGTGAAACTGCAATTTCGGCAGTCAATTGATCAATATCCACTACAGGATTAAATTCCATCAGTTCAATTGCTAACAATTCCTCCCTTCTAGCAACCATCTCCATAACTAAATGTGATTCCCTAAATGTCAACCCACCTCTTACTGGCGAGCCCACCCCCGGTGCCATTTTAGGATCACAAACATCTAAATCCATCGAAAGAATAAATTTATCCGTATTGCTCGTTACTTGCTTAAGCGCTCTTGATAAAATCTCACCTAAGCCATAACGATCAACTTCCGTCATAGAATACGCAGATAAACCAAGCTTTTTTAAACGCTTCTTTTCTGGTGGATCAACATCCCTTAAACCTACATAAACAATATCATCCGGAAGAATTTTTGGATTTATTCCATACAAATTGCAAAGCTCTGGGTCGCCAATACCTAAAAGAGCTGCTGTCGACATTCCGTGAACATTCCCAGAAGGTGATGATTCTGGACAATTAATATCAGCATGAGCATCTACCCAAAGTAAACCAAGTCTAGAGTCGTCTCCTTTTGTTTTCTTTAAAAAATTTACTGCTGTTGAAATTGAAAAAATTGATGTTGAATGATCGCCCCCTAAAATAATAGGTGTTTCCCCAGCCTCATATGCAGAATTTACTTCCTCAGAAAAGTATTTACCAAACTCTAGAATTTGTTTGAAATATTTTCTTTTAAGATCACCAATTTCAAGATCGGAAGTTTTTAACTGAACATTACCTCTATCCTTAACTGTTACACCATGTAAATTCAGTCTATTTATTAAACCAAAATCACGCATCGCTTGTGGCCCCATCTCTGTTTCTGGCATTCCAGCAGCCAAACCAAATGCAGCACCAATTATGGAATATATTCTATTCATAAATATAAAAACTCTTTCAATAAAAAACCAGATTGCAATGTAATAACTCTCTTGTTGCATGGCAAGCTTTAAGCTTTTTGCAACATATGTAAGCACGCCTCTGTACAAAAAATAGTTTCTTAGCTGCACTGTATCAATTCAAAGTGTACCAATTCAAATTTAATCAAGAAATTCATTAATATTTCGATTACTTAGGACAGAAGGAAAGTTATTTTCAGCACGCCTTCGCATAGGAACTATCTATTTTACTTGATTTTGATGTTATAGCTTTCTTCTCCAACTTCTCTTCTCCAACCTTCTTCTCCAACCTCTCAGAGACCCCCAATAAAGTTAAACAACTTTTTTCGTACCTACCCGATTACTAACTATGAGCTACCCACTAAGACTTGAAGACCCGAAAGAGGTCTACCACATAAGCAGCCGTACAATTGGCTCGAAGCTTTGGTTTGTAAATAACAAACCACTAAATTACGCAATCCTTGCCTATCTAGCAAAGTATTCAGAGCTTTACGAAGCTAAGCTCTACTCTTTCATACTTATGGGCAACCACTATCACCTAATAGCTAAGTTTCCAAAGATGAATAAAGCAGCTTTTATGCGCTCATTTAACGCAATAATAGCCAAGCTAGTAGGTACAAAAGTAGAAACCTTTAAAGATGGACACCTTTGGAGCCGCCGTTACTCAGATCAGGTACTGCTAGGTAATAAATCAATAGAGCACTGGTGGTTTTACTGTGCATTAAATCCAGTAACTAGTGGGATAGCTCGCACTCTTAGAGAGTATGAATCTTATAACTCTTTTAGTGATGCAGTCTCTGGTCGCTCTAAGGAGTTTAAAGTGTTTGAGCGGTGGAAATATAATGAAGCCAGACATAGGTTTGGTAAGGTTGATAAAAGAGATTTTATAAAAAACTACTCTCTTAAGTTTGCTCGTTTAGAAGCTTATGAAGAGATGGAGCAAGTAGATTATAAAAAGATGATGTGGGAGAAGCTTGAAGAACGGAGGGTGGTTGCAGTTGAAGAGAGGCTTAAAAAGGGATTGGGTTTTGCAACAGAGGAGAATAGAAAGAAGGTTAAACCAGGCGCTAGGCCTAGAAAGACTAAAAAATTAGATAAGGGTGGTTTTACACCAATTGTTTTGTGTTTATGTACTAAGACCAAATATGAGTATCTAGAGAAGTATTTTATTATTGTAAACAATCACTATGAAGTTTCAGAAAAGTACAGAGCTGGAGATTTATCTGTAGAGTTTCCACCTGGTACTTATAGACCGCCTTGCCTTTGTCTTCCTGAAGGTTTGGAAGCGGTGGAATAAGAGAATAATAAAAAAACAGCTGGAACAAAGTAGGGCTGTATCTAAATATCGATTTTCGGTCTTTTGTTGACAGAATTTTACTTCAATTCATCAATTGATATTAAGAAAAAATAACTAGTAAGATTCAAGTCTCAATGTTTTAGAGAATTCCTAAGCTTCTGCTCTCTAACATTACTGGGGGTTACTGAGA
>JAGRAS010000143.1 GCA_020434465.1 Bdellovibrionales bacterium
GCAAGAGCATCCCCATTCCTCGGTTTTAAAGCTCTTTTCCCATTTCGCTTTAAAGAAGCTAATCCTTCAAGTTGAAAGCAAAAGCCAACTCCTCTTTCTGATACTAAAACTACTTTATCTCCATCTTCAATAAAGTATGGATAGCTTTTTAAGAGTTCTTGTTGTTGATTTTCTCTTTTCAAAACAAGCGATTCAATTACAGTTTCACCATCTTTAAATTTTAAAAGTTTTTGAATTGGATTCCCATAGCCGCTAGAGGATGGGAAGTCAGTTACAGGAAGTGAATAAACATAACCATGGCTAGTAATAAAAACCACAGTATCTAAGGTACTAACTGGATGTGCTCTTACAATCACATCTCCTTCTCTCGTGCGAGTTGTCTTAAGCTCATTATTCTGTCTAATTCTTTTTATCCAACCATCTTTTGTAACGATTGCATACACATCCTCTTCAACCACATAATCTGAAGCAACAACTTCAATCTCAAAATTATCTTTAACAATCTTACAGCGTCGCGCGTCTCCGTATGTTTTAACTAACTCGTTTAAGTCTGATTTAATTAATGCGGCTATTTTCTTTGGACTCTTAAGCAATGATTCAATTTGTTTTATCCTATCTTTTTTCTCGGTTAATTCTTTTTTGATATCAGCAATGCTTGTTTTTGAAAGTTGATAGATACGCATATCTACAACTGCAAAAGATTGAATTTCTGTGAGTTTGAATTTCTTTTGGAGTTTCTCGGCAGCATCAGATCTACCTGAGCTTTGCCTAACAATCTTAATTGCTTCGTCAAGCTTATCAAAAATTTTAACTAAACCTTCTAAAATATGAACTCTTTCTAAAAGTTGACGTTTTTCAAATTCAAGCTTTCTTCGTGTAACTTGCTTTCTAAAATCTACAAAGTGAACCAGCATATCTTTTAGAGAAAGTAGCTCCGGGCGAGGAGCTGCGCCGGCTTTCGTTGGAACCAATGCTGTAAGATTCACGCTAAAATTACTTTCAAGTTGTGTGTTCTTAAAAAGATATGCCATTGCAGCTTCTGGATCTGCACCAGACGCAAGCTCTAATACTACTCTAACAGTCTCAGTAGATTCATCACGCACGTCATTTAAATGTGGAAGCTTTTTATCAATTATAAGACTAGCAATTTTTTCAACTAACTGTGACTTGTTCAGTGCATAAGGAATCGAAGTAATAATGCAATACTTCTTGCCTCTAGATCCCTCCTCTAGAGACCATTCTCCACGCATTCTAATTGTTCCTTTGCCAGTTTTATAAATATCGTTTAATTCTTTTTTCGAATTCAAAATTAAACATCCTGTTGGGAAATCTGGTCCTTTAACAATAGTTGTTAACTTAGAAATTGAAACATCTGGATCATCAATAATTTCAATTAAAGCACTTATAAGATCTTTAATATTATGAGGCGGGATGCTTGTTGCCATACCTACGGCAATCCCAGTAGCTCCGTTCATTAATAAGTTTGGTAGTCTACTTGGCAAAACTTCAGGCTCATAGACTGTGCCATCAAAGTTAGCTTTAAAATCAACTGTTTCCTCAGTTATTTCACCAATCACTTCAAGCGCTATATTAGTAAGCTTAGCCTCTGTATATCTATATGCAGCAGCACCATCACCATCTACAGAGCCAAAATTACCTTGTCCATCTACTAGCGGATATCTTAATGAAAAATCTTGTGCCATTCTCACCATAGCTTCATAGCATGCTAAGTCACCGTGAGGGTGATAACGAGCAAGCACGCCCCCTACTATCGCTGCTGATTTTCTATGAGAGCCGCTAGGCTTTAATTTTAAATCATTGATCATAGCAAATAAAATTCTGCGTTGAACTGGCTTTAGACCATCTTGGGCACTAGGAAGAGCTCTGCCAGTTACAACACTTAGCGCGTATGTTAAGTAGCGATCACGGGCCTCATCGCGAATATTTACTGCTGTAACAGCCATAGTTCAAAACTTTTATAAAATCATTGAGATACGCGCAATGTTTTGGATTTTTCCAAACCAAGTCAATAGTCTTCGCACAAGGCTACGACGCGACTCAAGCTGTGGCAATACCTATGGATGAACTGTGCTTTGGATGTCGATGCTAATGATGTTAAGGATTTAAAATAACTGACTCAGCAGCAGGAGTTTCTTTAATGGAAAAATCCCTGACCACTGGAAATGCTAAAGCAACAATTAGAGCTGCTAGTAAGCCAAGAACTACCAATTCTAATGATTTAAAACTCTTATAAGAACTCATAAAACAAAATCCTAAGATTATTGATTATAGCCTCGTGGTTTTCGGTTCAAAAATTTAAGTTAAAAATTTATGTGATAGATCAAGCCAATCAGTCCCTTGCCTATCAAAGTACCAATCCAACAAGCAGCTAGGGTAGAAACCCAAAAAGCTCCATATGCCAAACCTCTTTTTTCACTAGGATGAAGCACATAGTCTCTATACAGCTCTATACTAGTTAAACCAACCTCAATGGAGGGGCTTGAAGACTTATAATCGGTAGGTACCTCAATAATTGGTTCCTCCATGCCAGCAATTTCTTTTTCAATTTTTTCTAAATCAGCAAGCATGTTTAATGCAGACTGATAACGCCGATTTACGTCGATTGCCATAGCTTTAGAAACAAGCTCTGACAAAGAAATTGGGCATCCGGGAATAATCTCTTCCAAACTCTTAACTTCATCTTTTAATCTTTCAACAATAATTGAAACTTTAGTTGCAGATCGATAAGGAGAAATACCAGAGATCATCTCATAAGCGATAACACCGGCAGCAAAAATATCTCCACGGTGATCGCAGTTACCTGTTTCTACATATTCAGGAGATAAATACTTAGGCGTACCTACCATTGTTCCTACTAGAGTCAATGTGGCCGCACCTCTTAATCTAGCAACTCCAAAATCTGAAAGTTTAATAACCTCTTCACTAGTAACAAGGATATTATCAGGCTTTAAATCACGGTGAATAATTCCTGCAGAATGTACAGCATATAATCCTGATATAATTTGCTTCAAATAAAGAACAGATTGCTTAAGTCCAAGAGGCCCTTGTTTCATTCTATCTAGTAGGTCACCTGAATCTACAAACTCCATTACATAAGCCTGTAAATCATCTCGATCAAAATATTCGTAAGCCTTTACAACGTTTGGGTGACTTACCTTCATCAATGCATTAATTTCGTTTTTAAACCTCTCTCTAGATTCGAAGTCGCCTACTTTTCCAGGATAAAGAACTTTTATTGCAATTTTTTTTGACGGATCTTCAGGATGACGCGCTAAATAAACTGCGCCCATGCCTCCGGCACCCACTAACTGAGTAATTTGATATCGATCACCAAATAGGGATCCTAGTTCTATTTCGAGCATATGAGCTAAAATCGACAAATTAAGAATATTTCTTTACTGGTTTTATTAGGGACTATTTGCTTAACATATTTAAATTACTCGTATTTTTAAGGAGTCGTATTAGATAAGCAATAACAATAGCTTATACACCTCGCAATTAGTTTGCCGTATGGAAATTAATAAGGCGATTATACTTAGAGTATTTTTGTTAAAAGAAGCATCATAAGATATGCAAGAAACAATACGAAGACAAAAGTCTTTTTAAAATTTGAGATTAAATTTGCAAAATTAGTTTTTATTTAAAATGAATATTTTTGACAAAGAAACAAGGCAAAAGAAAAAAGTTTTAGAAGAACTTCTTGAACAAAAATTTGTGATGGCTCATTTAAACCCTAAAATTGAGCACGTTATTGTACCTGATCATTTAAAAGAAAACTCGACTTTAACCCTACAGTTAAGCCTTAGATTTAGGGGAGAGATGAGTTTAGAAAAAACATGTGTAAAAGCAGATTTACTTTTTTCTGGCGACTACTTCTCTTGTGAAATTCCTTATTCATCAATATGGGCCTTAACAAGTGAAGCTGGCGAAACTCAACTTTGGCCAGATTCTATGCCTGAGGAACTAAGAAGTGGTGAGTTAAAAATTGAAGAAAGAAAAGAAGATCATTCAAAAGAAGAAGAAGAAGAAGAAGATTTAACTCAAGCCCCTTTTACTCCAAAAAGCAAAGGGCATCTAAAATTGGTTAAATAGCTGTACCCCGCGACATTAGGTTTTTCAGTTAAGTTACAGACCTTCTTTCGCTGGGCATAAGCAAAATCTGCGTCAGTATATTTGCCAGTTTTGCGCTCAAAGAAACGCCTGTAAATTCAGGCCAACAGCAGAAAGCTTTATTACTTTCCTAAACCTTCCTTATCCAAACGAGCTTTCAAATAAGGAATCTTATCAATCCCAACAATCCTTTCTTTATCTACAATGAAAGTTGGAGTATCAAAAACACCAAGTTTTTTACCACGTCTAAAAACTCCCTTAACTCGCTCACGAACATCAGAAGTTGACATTTTACTTAAGAACTCGCCTAAATCGACATCTAAATCTTCACATAGTTCATTCATAAAATTTTCGTCATTTGGATTTAATCCAAGACCCCACCAATGATGAAAAACTTTATAATTATACTCTTTCAGAATACCCATATCATTAGCAACTAAAGCTCCTCGAGTAACGCGACCTGGGTCATACTCTTCTTTAGGCCATTCTTCAGGAAAAGTTAAAGGTACATTAAACTCAGAGGCATACCTTTTACAGTCTTCAATCAAGTAGCTCATCTTTTCTGGAATGACTGAGCCTCCAGCTACCTGCTCCCCTGAGGCTTTTGCGGAGTATGGTTGCCAAAGTAGCTCCACATCATAAGACTCTTCAATTTCATAAAACGAATCCAAGGCCAAATATGAGTAGGGGCTTTGGAACGAATAAAACACTTCTATACTTAAACTCATTTCCTTATCTGCCTATAAACACAACAAATACAGTCTCAATACCGGATGATACCTCCCCCTCAATTTGAGGAAGTAACAAAATATACCATACACTATTAAAAATGCCCGGTAGGGCATCGAAAGCAAGTATACATCTATCTACCGAAACTAGCGTAAGGCTAGTAGGATTCTCACAACAATGCAAGAATGAAATGCCTAAGAAATTCAGACTATCTTTTTTTTTATACCAGCTGCATTTGAAAATGCCGAAGTCAGCATAACTAATATGCACCTCTTATTAATCTTTAGAATTCAAAATGTTAAGGATTTTCCTTAACTAGCTAAAACAGAGTCCTTTTATAGACTATTGTAAGAATTATAGATATGT